>CANIIN010000378.1 GCA_947467405.1 Betaproteobacteria bacterium
AATAACCGCGACGTTCAGACCCGTCCTACTTCTCCGCCACCGCCTTCAGATTGGCAAGACCCTTGGCGAAATCGCCGCCTACCATCTTGTCCATGCTGAAGAACACCTGGATCAGCTTGGCGATGAAAGAGTTGGAGCCGTGCATGGCCCAGGTCACGCTGGTGCCCTCCAGGCCCATGGGCTGCAGGATGAACTCCGCCACGTTGCGCGCTTCCATGGGCTTGAGGAAGGTGAGGTCGATGACGATCTTCAAAGGCGACACCGGGTCGATGATCTCCATGCGTCCCGTGCCCGCGGTGTCGTTGCCCTTCCATTCGTAGATGGCGCCCTTGCCGGATTCGTTGCCACGATAGGTGCGCTTCAGGTCCGGGTCGATCTTTTCCCACGGCGACCATTGCGTCCACTGCTTGAAATCGTTGATCAGGGGGTAAATCTTCTCTGGCGGCGCCTTGATCACCACGGTGCGCTCGACGCTGAACGAGTCGGGCTGGAACGCGGCATAGACGAGAATGCCGAGGAGGATGATGGCGACGGCGGCGATGGCTTTGGTCAGCATGGATTGTCCTTTCTCGAAGGGGGCAGCGGATGGCATTCGGGACTGTATCAGAGCTTGCGGTGGGTCAGGTGTGCCACGAGGCGAGGCGTCGGCGAGGTCTGCGACTGGGATAATATGGGGCAGACTGAACGGTCCCGTATTGCTGAGGAATTCCCTGATCAAGGGACAAGCCCGCTGGTATATCCCCCACTTCAGAGGGAGGCTTGTTTGATGTCTTTATTTCCAGGGCTTGAGCAGCGCGTCCTTGGAAGATTCATAGTGCCCGGCATGTCGGGCCGTGACGAGACGCTTCGGTTTTTTGCCAGGAACGTATTTTTGTGAAGCGCAGAGGGAATGACTCGATGGATCGTTGTCAAAGTCACGTGCTATGCAGCATTCGCCCATGAACAAGACTTTCCGGGCACTTCCATTCGGACTGCTGTTATGGATATCCTCGGCTCACGCCGGTTGGTACGAGGTGAGGAGCTACGTTGGCACGATCGGCGCCGAGCCGGTCCACGTTTCTTTGCAAACTTTCGATTACATCAACCATGGTGAACCGGCCCAGTGGCGGGTGGAGGGCAGTTATTATTACGATGCCCTTCACGTTCCCATTCCGATCAAAGGCCAACGACAGCCGGACGGTAGCATGGTGTTGTGCGAGGCGGTCGCGCCCCCTTCGCCCGCCGATTCGCTTTCCGTGCCCACCCCCTCGGCAGCCAATCCGGTACCTTGTCCGATTTCGCTGACGCCTTCCGACCAGGGTGCCGTCGGGGAGTGGAAGGGGGTCAAACAGACCCTGCCTATTGCCCTGCGGCAGGTCGGACGCCTGGACAACACGGCCCAGCCTGTCGTTGAGGGCGTCGTGGAAGTTCCCATGTGGTATCACACCCAGGGCCATTTGTTGCTGGGTGTTTACCGGTCCTCGCGCCATTGCCCGGTGTCGATGTTGCAGTTGCGGCTGGTCAATACCCGTTCAGGACACATTGATCGGAGCATTGCGTTCCCGTGCCAAGCCGGGATGATCATGACTTCGATATACGCGAACGTTTCTCGGGGCCCGGATGAAGGTCAGGTCACGGTGGGATTTCAAGGCGGGAGAATGGGGTATTTCAAAGTCCTCAATATCGATCGTCGCGCTGCTCGCCGGAAGTAGTCGTTTCTTCTGCCGCGATGGCGTACGCTGCGAAGCGTGCAGGCTCTTTGGCGCGGCGCACCGGCCGCCAATGCCATGGCAGCGCAGCGTTCAGGCTGTCCCGCCACAGGACAATGTGTTATTCCTTGGGAAGCGCTGATCAAGTGCAGAAAATCAGCATGCCTCGAAAGGCTTCCCTCTGAAGTGGGGGAAATACAAGGGGGCTTGCCCCCTTGTTCAGTAAATACCTTGGCTATCTGCACCAATCTTTACACGACAAGGTGACAAGATGAGTATTCTGGTTTCGTGGCCATGATCCAGCTCACCATCAATGGCCGGTCTGTCGAGTTGCAGGAAGGCTCGACCCTGCTCGATGCTGCTCATGCGGCGGGGGTGCATGTGCCCACGCTTTGCCACTATCCAAGATTGCCGTTCCATGCGGTATGCCGCATGTGCCTGGTCGAGGTGGGCGGGCACGCCCAGCCGCAGCCGGCCTGTGTCACCAAGGCGAAGGACGGCGACGTCGTCGCGACCGATACCGCGGCGCTGCAGGCCTTCCGCAAAATGGACATGGAGTGGCTGCTGGCGCGCCATCCCGACGACTGCATGCGCTGCGAAGTCAACGGAGCCTGCAAGCTGCAGACGCTGGTGGCCGAGAACCCGTTGGAGGGCGGCTGGGAGAAGTTGGCGCGCGGCTCCGATGAACACCCCGAGCACCGCTTGACCGACCACACCTCGCCCAGCATCTGGCGCGACCTGTCCAAATGCATCGAATGCGGCCTGTGCGTGGAGGCCTGCGGCGATGCCGGCCAGCAGCAGCACATCATCGGCTTTGCCGAGCGCGGGTCGGGCCGCCTGCCCGTGACGGTGTTCGATCAATCGCTGGCGGATACAAAATGCATCTCCTGTGGTCAATGCACGCTGGTGTGTCCCACGGGTGCCCTGATCGAGGCGCCGCATTGGCACGATGTGCTGCACACGCTGGATGCCCACCGGCGGATATCGGCCGTGCAGGTGGCGCCGGCCACGCGCATCGCCATCAGCGAAGAGTTCGGCATGAAGCCCGGCACCGTGAGCACGGGCAGGATGATCAACGCCCTGCGACAACTGGGTTTCGACTACGTGTTCGATACCAATTTCGCGGCCGACCTGACCATCATGGAAGAGGGTACCGAGTTCCTCGGGCGGCTCAAGAACCAGAAGCAGTTGCCGCTTTTCACGTCCTGTTGCCCGGGTTGGGTCAACTGGGTCGAGCTCAACCGGCCCGACCTGCTGGCGCACCTCAGCACCACCAAATCACCGCAGCAGATGCATGGGGCGCTCACCAAGCGGGCGGGCTTCGCGCGTGCGCTGGGCCCGGATTTCACTGAGGGCAAGGCTGAGCCCTATGTAGTCAGCGTCATGCCCTGCACGGCCAAGAAGGACGAGTCCCAGCGGCCCGGCATGTCCGGCGATATCGACCATGTGCTCACCACGCGCGAACTGGCGCGCATGATCCGGGCGCGCGGCATTGCCTTTGGCGCGCTGTCGGAAGACGGGGCCTTCGACAATCCGCTGGGTGAAAGCACCGGCGCCGCGCAGATCTTCGGCGCGTCAGGCGGCGTCATGGAGGCGGTGGTGCGCACGGCGTCGCATCTCATCGGCGATGCGGGCTCGCGTGCCGTGGAATGGCATCAGCTGCGTGGCGTCAACGAGGGCGTCAAGACGGCCGAGATTCCCGGCGTCGGCAGGGTGGCCGTGTGCAACGGCATCGCGGCGGCGCAACGTATGCTGCAGACGGAAACCTGGCGGGACGAGTTCGTCGCCATCGAAGTCATGGCCTGCGTGGGTGGCTGCCTCGGCGGCGGCGGCGAACCCAAATCCATGGATCCGCTCATCCTGCAAAAGCGCATGCAGGCCATCTATGAGGTGGACAAGAACGCTCCGCGTCGCAGTTCGCATGAAAATCGCGACGTGCAGAAG
>CANIIN010000379.1 GCA_947467405.1 Betaproteobacteria bacterium
TAACGCCACTCTAAACAATTCCGACACCGTCAGCACTTCCGCACACGGAACGATAAGGAGTGGCCGCATGAGCACACGCTATTGGGCAAGATTGACCGCCATCACCTGTATGCTCTATGGCGTCGGAACTCAGTCGCTGAGCGCCGCACTGGATTTTCCGACTCGGTCGATTCGAATGATCGTTCCACAGGCAGCCGGGTCTGGCGTTGATCTGATGACGCGGATCATCGCGCAAAAGCTCACTGATGCATTGGGCCAGCAGGTCGTGGTTGACAACCGTCCAGGTGCCAACGGCATCATCGGACTCGAACTACTGGTGAAATCAAAACCCGATGGTTACACGATGGCGCTTGGCGTGCCGAGTTCGCTCACCATGAATCCATTCATCTACAAAAGCCTTCCATACGATACCTTCCGCGATCTCGCCCCGGTCATACAGACCTCGACCAACACCTTCGGTATGGTCGTCAACAGTTCACTTCCGGCACGCAGCATCAGGCACGTCATTGCGCTTGCTAAATCGCAGCCGGGCCAGATGGCGCACGGCTCGTTCGGCACCGGTAACATGACCCACCTCGCGGCTGCACTGTTTTCTTCGCAGACCGGCGTCAAACTCCTGCACGTGCCGTTCAAGGGCGAAACGCCCGCGGTAGTCGCTCTGCTGAGTGGCGAGATCGCAATGATGCTGACTCCAATGCAGGCGTTTACTCCGCACGTGCGCAATGGCAAGCTACGCCTTTTAGCGACTTTTGGTGATAGGCGTTCGGTGGCATTTCCCGACGTGTCCAGCGTCACTGAGGCGGGTTTTCCTAATATGGTGATGACCGGCTGGAGCGGTATTCTTGCGCCGTCTGGTACGCCAACCGATATCATTAATAAAATACAGCAGGAGGTTGCGCGTGTGCTGGCAGTTCCTGAGACGCGTGACAATCTGATTCTTCAGGGAGCAGAACCGGTTGCTAGTACCGCCGGTGAATTCGCTCTATTCATCAAGAGTGAAGCTGCCAAGTGGTCCCGCGTGATCAAATTGGCTGGCCTAGAACATACCCAGTGAAAGAATCCAACCTAGATTAGATCACTAATAACCACCGCCTTGGCTTTATGACGCAACAAAGCATGGGTTGGCGAGCTAGCCTGATTAGTTGCAGGAGGGTATCACTAATGAAGAAGCTACAACCACGTTTCACAGTGATACGACCCCATTCAGCCTCTACGCGGTTGCGGGTCGGTCCCAGACACATTACTGGCATGCGTTCCCGCAATTTCGCGCTACCTGTAATTTTTTTGGTCCAGCTTGCGCTGTGCTCATCATTACCGACGGGGCACGCTGCGTCAAATTATCCAACAAAACCCATTCGATTCATCATGCCATTTCCTGGAGGTGCTACAGATTTTCTGGGGCGCACTGTTGGACAGAAACTCGCGGAGTCGTTGGGCCAATCCGTTATAGTGGACAATCGGCCAGGCGCTGGGGGAAACCTCGGGATAGAACTGGCGGCTAAGTCACCCCCTGACGGCTATACGCTTGTATTGGTCGCTCCTAGCATAGCGATAAGTCCAAGCTTATATCGAAATTTGGGATATGACGCTAACCGTGACTTCGTCGCCATTGCGCCAGTAGCAAAAGTCACCATGATCATAGTGGCCCGGCCAGACTTTCCTGCGCTAACCCTTAAGGAGTTCATCTCATTTGCCAAACTTAAACCAGGACAATTGAACTACGGATCGGGCGGCACCGGAACCTCCCTTCATTTGGCAGGTGAGCTCTTTAAGCTAAGATCTTCAATTGATATCACACACGTGCCATATAAAGGCGCTAGCGTAGCAATGAATGATGTCATTGGCGGCAGGCTCGACACTCTCTTTATTGGTATTCCTGCACCCGCCCCGCATATAAAAACTGGACGCCTCAAAGGACTAGCCGTACTTTCTACTCAACGTTCAGCTGTATTGCCTGATGTTCCAACCGCACTTGAGTCCGGAATAAGCGGTGTAGATGTCGCCACTTGGTACGGAATCCTGGGGCCAGCGGGAATACCAAAACCAATAGTTTGGCGACTTAATCAAGAATTAACCCGAATCATGTCTAGCCCGTTCATACAAGAGCAATTTAACCTTGTTGCTGCAGAAACAATGAGGGGTACATCTCACGAATTTTCACAATTCATCCGGGAAGAAACTCGCAGGTGGAGTGATGTCATTAGTTCCGCTGGATTGGCTGTTAAATAAGTGCGCGCCTTACAATAACACCACACAGACTACCGCAGACCTTCCCTGACCAGCAGTCGGCTAGGTTGACCGTATTGGACATCCAGCTTTTTACGAATGAAGTAAACAGCCAATTAAGCTGCCCCCCTCTCCCTGGAAAAACGCCTGAAAGTAATTCCTGCTCAATCCGGGTACGCACCCGACGCCTTCACAAGCTTGCCCCATTTTTCAATCTCGCTGCGGTTATAGGCAGCGAGCTCTTCGGAAGTGCTCCCGATCGGATCCGCACCAGCCGCGGCAAACCGTTCTTTGACGTCCGGCCGCCTCAGAACTTTCACGGTTTCCTCTTGCAGCCGTGAAATGATTTCCTTCGGCGTACCGGTTGGCTTCATCAATCCGTACCATGTCGTTGCTTCATAGCCCTTCAGGCCCGCCTCGCTGACAGTCAACAATTCAGGCGCTGCCGTTGACCTTTGTATGCTGGTGACGCCGAGACCGCGGAGCCTACCGGATTTGATAAAAGGGATCGCGCCGCTGATCGCGGGAAATGCGACCCGTACCTCTCCTCCCAGCAGAGCGGTCAATGCTGGCCCCGCCCCCTTGTATGGGACATGAGGCATCTTGACGCCAGCCGTTTGCGTGAATAGCAGCCCAACAAGGTATGAAGCGCTCGCGGAAGACGCGAAATCGAGTTGGTTGGGCCGAGACGTGGCAAGGGCCACGAGCTGTTTGACGGACTTTGCGGGCAGCGCAGGATGCACAACGACGACGAATGGCCCGGAAAGAGCCAACGAAACCGGCGCGAGATCGCGAACAAAGTCATACGGATGAAACTGCATTGACCTTAAACCCGTTTACACAAAATTCAGGACACCCTCGGTAGCTCACGCCTAGCTGCGTCACTATTGATTGAAAAGCCAGTTCTACCCGCCGCCAGTAGAAACGTGGTCCGGTGCTATACTCGGCTTTCTTCCAGGTAGGCCCATGACATCCCGATCTCTAACCGGCATCAAGTCTTCCAAGCCGAAGGCTGAAGCAGATCTTATAGACTACCTTGCAGGCCACCGACTCTTCGGTGTGCTACCTCGCAATGCTCTGCTGAATATAGTTGAGCACTCACGCCACCGAACGTATCCTCGTGGTGCCCATGTCTACTACGATGGCGATATCACCACAGACGTATATGTCGTGCGCTCGGGCCTATTGGCAATGTACGAGGTGGATGAACGTGGCGTGCCCTGCGTGGTTATTACCTACGCGACCAACGACGTATCCGGTTCCATGTGCGCGACGCTGGGGAACGTCCACCCCTGCCGTACGACAGCACTCGTGGAGAGTGATGTCATGCTACTTCCAAAGCGAATCTTTGACGCTCTCTACAAGCATTACCCCAAGCTGGGAATGAAGGTTCTAGAGGAA
>CANIIN010000380.1 GCA_947467405.1 Betaproteobacteria bacterium
AGCCCACCCACACCCGGGCATTGCGGAACATGCGCATCCATGGGCTGTCCTCGCCCCACTCGCGCGGCGCCCAGGACAACTGGATCGAGCGGAACACACGCTCCGGATGGGGCATCAGGATGGTGAATCGGCCGTCGGCCGTGGTCAGGCCGGTAATACCATCGGGGGAGCCGTTGGGATTACCCGGGTATTTCACCGCCGGCTTGCCCGCTGAATCGACAAAGCGCAGCGCCGCGATTGCCTTCTGGCTGTCGGACGCGTTGCGGAACACCGCGCGTCCTTCGCCGTGGGCCGTGGCCACCGGCATGCGACTGCCTTCCATCCCGGCAAAGAACAGCGACGGGCTCTTCGGTACTTCGACCATCACCACGCGCGCCTCGAACTGCTCGGAACGGTTCTTCAGGAAACGCGGCCAGTGCTCGGCGCCCGGAATGAGATCATTCAATTGACTCATCATCTGGCAGCCATTGCATACGCCGAGCGCAAAGCTGTCGCTGCGCGCAAAGAAGGCGCTGAATTGATCACGCGCCGCCGCGTTGAGCAGGATGGATTTGGCCCATCCCGTTCCACCACCCAGCACGTCCCCATAGGAGAAGCCGCCACACGCGGCCAGGCCCTTGAACCCGGCCAGCGAAACCCTGCCGGCAATGATGTCGCTCATGTGCACGTCGCGCGTGTCGAATCCGGCGCGATCGAACGCGGCCGCCATTTCCACCTGCCCGTTCACACCCTGCTCGCGCAGGATGGCCATCATGGGACGAGCGCCCCGTGCAACGAACGGCGCCGCCACATCGTGTTCCGGCTCAAAAGTAAGCTGCGCATGCAGTCCGGTATCGGTTGCGTCGAGTATGCGGTCGTATTCCTCGGTGGCGCATTCCGGATTGTCCCGCAACGCCTGCATACGGTGACTCACCTCCGCCCACACGCGCTGCAACGCGACCCGCGGCGATGTAAAGATGGCCTTGGCATTGCGCACCACCCGTATGTCGCCCTTGGCATGCGGCGCACCGATCAGGTAGGCAGACAGGCCGGCGCCGCGCAGGCGTTCCAGAATCCGCTTGCGGTCGGACGCGCGAATCTGCAGCACTGCGCCAAGCTCCTCGGCAAACAGCGCAGCAATCACCTTGGCCTGGTCGCGCCCGTACATCAGTTCGGGTTTGCGCTCGTTGCCATCCACATCGTGGGCCTCGGCGTCGTAGGCGATCATGTCGACGTTGATCGTGGCGCCCGTGCCGCCGGCGAAAGCCATTTCGCACACCGTGGCGAACAGACCGCCATCGGAACGATCGTGATACGCGAGAATCAGGCCGTCATGATTGAGCGCCTGTATCGTCTCGAAGAAGCGCTTGAACATGGCTGGATCGTCGAGATCCGGCGCACAATCGCCGAACTGGCCGTGCACCTGCGCCAGGATCGAACCGCCGAGGCGATTGCGGCCGCCACCCAGATCGATCAGCAGCAGTTCGGTCTCTCCCGCGTCGGATCGCAACTGCGGCGTAAGGGCGCGGCGCGCATCCGTGCAGGGCGCAAAGGCCGACACGATCAGCGACAGCGGTGATACCACTTCCTTCTTCGCGTCGCCGTCCTGCCAGGTGGTGCGCATCGACAGGGAATCCTTGCCGACCGGAATGCTGATGCCGAGCGCCGGGCACAGATCCAGCGCCACCGCGCGCACCGTATCGAACAGCCCCGCGTCCTCGCCGGCATATCCCGCCGCCGCCATCCAGTTTGCCGACAGCTTGACCTTGCCGAGTTCCACCGGCGCAGCGGCCAGATTGGTCAATGCCTCGCCCACCGCCATGCGCCCCGAAGCGGCCGCATCGATCAGCGCAATGGGCGTGCGCTCGCCCATCGAAAAGGCCTCGCCCGCATAGCCTTCGAACGACAACAGCGTGACGGCGCAATCCCCGACCGGCACCTGCCACGGCCCGACATACGGATCGCGCGAGCACAGGCCACCCACGGTGCGGTCGCCGATGGAGATCAGGAAATTCTTGCCGGCCACGGTGGGCGCGCGCAGCACGCGCAGGCAGGCCTCCTTGAGATCGAAGGCGTCCATGTCCAGTGCCTGCATGGAGCGGGTTTCGTGACGCACGTCGCGTGTCATGCGCGGCGGCTTGCCCAACACCACATCCAGATCCATGTCCACGGGCACATTGCCGAAATGCCCGTCTTCCACGCGCAGTTGCATCTCAGCCGTTGCCGTGCCGAGCACGGCAAACGGGCAGCGCTCGCGCACGCAGATGGCCTCGAAGCGCACCAGGTCCTGCGGCAACACCGCCAGCATGTAACGCTCCTGCGCCTCGTTGCACCAGATCTCGCGCGGCGTCATGCCGGGCTCTTCATTCGGCGCCGCGCGCAGGTCGACGCGTGCGCCACGACCCGCGCCATGCACCAGTTCCGGCAGCGCATTGGAGATTCCGCCCGCCCCCACGTCGTGTATCGACAGGATGGGATTGTTATCAGCCAACTGCCAGCAACGGTCGATCACTTCCTGGGCGCGTCGCTCGATCTCGGCATTGCCGCGCTGTACCGAATCGAAATCGAGGTCTTCGGTATTGGTGCCCGTCGCCATGCTTGATGCCGCGCCGCCGCCCATGCCGATCAGCATGCCGGGGCCGCCCAATTGAATGAGGAGGGCGCCGGCCGGAATGTCCTTTTTCGCCGTGTCGCGGTCGCTGATGTTGCCGATGCCGCCGGCGATCATGATGGGCTTGTGATAACCGCGTTCTATGCCTGCGACATTCGCCTCGAAGGTGCGGAAATAACCGTTGATGTTGGGGCGACCGAATTCATTGTTGAACGAGGCGGCACCGATCGGCCCTTCGAGCATGATGTCCAGCGCGGAGGCGATACGCCCCGGTTTGCCCGAGGTCGTTTCCCACGGCTGCTCAAAGCCCGGGATGCGCAGGTGCGACACCGAAAAACCGCTCAATCCGGCCTTGGGCTTGCCGCCACGACCGGTCGCGCCCTCGTCGCGAATCTCGCCGCCCGATCCGGTCGCCGCGCCCGGATAGGGCGAAATGGCGGTCGGGTGATTGTGCGTCTCGCACTTCATCAGGGTATGCGTCAGTTCATCCTGATAGCCATAACGACCCTCGCCGTCAGGATAGAAGCGCCGCACCTGCCGGCCCTCCATGATGGCGGAGTTGTCCGAATAGGCGACGATGGTTCCCTGCGGATTCAGCGCATGGGTCTTGCGCACCATGCCGAACAGCGTGTCGCTGCGCGCCTCGCCGTCGATCACCCAGGAGGCGTTGAAGATCTTGTGACGGCAATGCTCCGAATTGGCTTGCGCGAACATGGTCAACTCGGCATCGGTCGGATTGCGTCCCTCGCCCGTGAAATGCGCCAGCAGGTAATCGATCTCGTCCGGCGCCAGCGCCAGACCCAACTCGGCATTGGCCTCGTCCAGCGCCGCCTTGCCGCGTCCGGTCATATCGACCGTCTTCAGCGGTTGCGGTTGGACGTGGCGGAACAGCCCGTCGGCTTCGTCCAGCGTAGTCAGCACCGACTCGGTCATGCGGTCATGCAGCAGCGCAGTGAGGTCACGCCAACGGGACTCGATCTGCTTGCCGGCGATGCCGTAGGCGATACCGCGTTCGATGCGGTTGACTGCGGG
>CANIIN010000381.1 GCA_947467405.1 Betaproteobacteria bacterium
CGTTCTCCGCCAGTGCGGTGGGTACTGGCTGCGTGAGTTGCAGCATTTTCAGTTCCTCGCCGAACGACGCGCTGGCCAGCGGCGTGATGACGCGCAGGAACAGCCCTTTGCCGCCATCGGGCTCAACGGCGGAATAGCCGCGGCTGCTGCGGGCCTGACGCAACAGGGTTGGTGATGGAACGGGGGGAAGCAGTTTGCCGATTTCGCGGCTGGAACTGGCGAGCACCCTGCCGCCGGCGGTGATCAGCAGCGCATCCTCGGCACCAGCCTGTTCGCGCAGTCGATTGAGCACACCGAAGCGCAGCGCCTCGGGCGTGTCCGACAGTTCGGATGTCATGGCGCGCGCCTTGACGTTCAGGTCCGTGAGCAGGGAATCGATCGCCGCCCGGCCCAGATTGAGGCCTCCCTCGAGCGCCTTGTCGACCTTGACGTCGAACCACGACTCGATGCTCTTGGTCAGGAACTGCACCGAGACGGTATAGACGATGGCGCCCGGCACCACAGCCACTGCGGCGAACATGACCAGCACGCGAAACGCCAGCAGTGAACCGAATACCTTGGCGCGGCGCTGCCGGATCAGCAACACGAGCTGATAGATCACCAGACCCAGCAGGGCGACGGCCACCACGGCGTTGAGGCCAAGCAGCAGCGGATAGTGCTCGGCGAACAGCGACGTGTTGGCGCTGGCCGCCGCCAGCAGAAACAGCAGGACAGTGCCCAGCCCGGCGCCGATGATGAGCGCGTAGGTCATGCGGTGCCCTCTGTCTGCAGCGTCCTCATTTCGCACCTTCTACGCTGCGCGTGACGACCGGCGCCAGCGATGGCACGAAGACAAAGCGCTTCCACTCCGACGTCAATGTCCACTCGCGGCTGGTGATCGCAGAGACCTGAAATGGCTTGGGCAACTGTGTGGTGTCCAGACGCATGCGCACGGCCGCTTCATAGGTCTTGTCAGGCGACACCTGGTCGCGCTCCAGCACCACCCATGAATGCACGCGTCCCAACACTCTGAGCACCTCGGCGAGGCTGATATAGGGCTGATGCAGGTTGCCGGTCCAGAGCCGGTACTGGCGTGACAGCGGATGATAAGTCAGCCGATATTGCAGGCGGCTGGCCACGGCGCGCTCGTCAAACCAGTACCAGCGCGGCCGCACCAGTTCGAACTCGACGACAAAATACAGCGCAACGCCGTTCTGCAGCGCCTCTTCGATGCGTGGCGTGAGCTCGACCTGGAAATCGGCATTGACCGCGTAACCGTCTTCCGCCGGCTCGAGAACGGCATGACTGACATCGATGGCCCATGCCATCGAGGGAACCAGCATCGACGGGACCAGCAACACCGCGGCCAAGCCGATCACAGCCAGCGCCTGGCAGAACACGTTGCGTGTTGAAGTGAGCATGGATGTCATCGTCGAACCATCAATCCGAAATGGGTCGGCGCATGCGGAGAAATAGCTGTGGAACGCTTGTCACGGGCTTGTCACGACTTTCTTTCCAGCACGGCATAGAAGAATCCGTCGGTATCCGCACCGGGCAGTATCTGGCACCCCACGTTCGGATGAGCAGCCGTTACCGTGCCGGAACCCGATGGCACTGCGCACGTGATGTTATCGGCAACGGTGGATATTGGCACCGATACGGCATCGCTGCATTCGGCCAGGAAGGCTGCGATCTGTTCACCGTTTTCTTCGGGAAACACCGAGCAGGTCGCATAGACCATGCGCCCGCCCGGCGTCAGCCGCCGCCACAAGGCGCGCAGCATCGCGGCCTGGGTCTTGCGCAGACGCTCCAGATCGGAATCACGACGCAACCACTTGATATCGGGGTGACGGCGCACGACACCGGAAGCCGAACAAGGCGCATCGAGCAGGATGCGGTCAAAACCGACGCCGATCGGCTGGTCCTCATTGGACAGGGCGTCGGCATTCACCACGCGTGCGGACAGGTGCAGGCGGCGCAAATTGTCATGCACGCGCAGCAATCGCTCGGCGTCGCTATCGACGGCGGTGAGGGAACAGTCGACCCGTTCCGCGATATGGGCGGTTTTTCCACCCGGCGCGGCACAAGCGTCGAGTACGCGCTGACCCGGTTGCACATCGAGCAGTACGGCGGCCTGCTGCGCAGCCCAATCCTGCACGGAGACCACGCCACGGCTGAAACCGAGCAGGTTTTCCACCGGGGCAGGCTTGTCGAGCCGGATGGCCTGCGGTCCGACCTGTACTCCTTCAATACCTTCCAATCGGCACTGTTCCAGATAGAACTTCCCGGAAGACTGGCGTTGATTGACGCGCAGGGTCATGGGCGCCTGGTTGTTGCCGGCCTCCAGCACCGCCTCCCACTGGTCGGACCACGCTGCGCGCACACGATCGATCCACCACTGCGGATAGCGATAGCGTCCGGGCTCGGCGACCAGCACGCTGTCGCGCAGGGCGGCGCCCTGCCGCAAGACATTGCGCAAGACACCGTTCACCAGCCCGCGCGCACTCTGCGCTCCGCGCGGCGCCACACGCGCAGCAGCTTCCACGGCCTGATGCACGACGGCGTGCGCCGCTTGCGGCCCACGCTCCAGTTCGACGATAGCAGCCAGCAGCAGGCCCTGCAATGACGGGGTCGGCGGGCGCGACACCAGTTTGGCCAAAATCGCATCGGCGCGACCGTAATCGCGCAACGCCGCATAGGCCAGGGACTGCACTGCGGCACGCAGGGAACCGGTGGCCTGCACTTCTCCCAGCGCGCGAGTCAGGCTGTCGCCCTTGAGAACGCGGCCCACCACGACGCCGGCCATGGCAAAGGAATCAGCAAGCGCGTGGGACATTGTTCGGGCCAGTCTTTGAATGAAGCGGGTGGGTAAGGTGCGGGATGCGCAAATGGGATGAAAGTGGAGCGATCAGTCGCCCAGCTTGCTGCCGGTTGAAATGGGATGACCGCGCAGGAAATCACGAACGGCAACCTTCTTGCCGCCCGCCTTCTGCAATTCAAGTATATCGAGCGCTCCGCCGCCGCAACCAATACGGATGAAGTCCGCATCGACTTGCAGAACGGTGCCAGGTTCCGCGGTAGCGGGCTTGCTTCTGTCTGACGGCGTCGCTCCTTGAGCAACCCGGACACGCCAGATCTTGATATCACCGTCACCCAATCGCGTCACGGCGCCGGGAAAAGGACGGAACGCGCGCACATGGCGATCGATGACTTCAGCCGGCTGCTGCCAGTCGATGCGCGCTTCGGATTTTTCGATCTTGCGCGCATAGGTTGCGCCATCGGACGGCTGCGGCTGAGGCAAGATGGAAGGGACGTCCGCGTCGAGCGCATCGAGTGTCCGCACGATCATGGCGGCGCCCATGGCGGCCAGCCGGTCGTGCAGAGTCTGCGCGTCGTCGTCCACAGTGATCTTCAGGGCATCGCGCAACAACACCGGTCCGGTATCGAGGCCGGCATCCATCTGCATGATGCAGATGCCGGTCTCGTCGTCTCCTGCCAGCAACGCGCGCTGAATCGGCGCGGCACCGCGCCAGCGCGGCAGCAGCGAGGCATGAATGTTGATGGCCCCGCGACGAGGCATGTCGAGCACCGCCTGTGGCAGGATCAGGCCATAGGCGGCGACAACCATGACATCC
>CANIIN010000382.1 GCA_947467405.1 Betaproteobacteria bacterium
AATTGCTCACCACCGGCATCGGTGCACAGATTCTGCGCGACCTCAACGTCGGCCGCATGCGTGTGTTGGCGACGCCACGCAAAATGCCGAGCATGACGGCCTGGCAGCTTGAAGTCACCGGGTTCATCGAGCCCACTGCATTGAAACGCTGATGGCGGCGCAAGCTGCTCCCCCATTCTCGCTCGTCAAGATATTCCTTCAAGGCCACACTTCTGATGCCACAGCAGTCAATGACTGAAATCAGCCCGGATATGAGCGGCCGTGGCGTGCGCATCGCCATCGTCCGGGCGCGCTTCAACGAGCGCGTTGGCAGCGCCATGCTGGCAGGATGCAGTGCAAGGCTGGCAGAGCTCGGCGTGCAGGTGCAGGACGTGACGGTGGTATCGGTGCCCGGCGCGCTGGAAGTGCCCTTGGCATTGCAGAAACTGGCCACGACTGGCCGCTACGACGCGCTGGTGGCGGTTGGGGCCGTGATTCGTGGCGAGACCTATCACTTCGAAATCGTCTCGAACGAATCGGCTGCGGGCATCATGCAGGTGCAACTGGATACCGGCATTCCGATCGCCAACGGTATCCTGACTACAGAAAACGACGAGCAGGCCGATGCTCGCTCCACCGTCAAGGGACGTGAGTGCGCGGAAGCGGCGGTGGAGATGGTCAATCTGGGGCGCGCCGTTGCGCGACTTGCCAAGTGAAAGCCGAAGTGAACGATTCCGCAAAACCATCAGCAGGCAAAATCGTCGACAAGGGCGTGGACAAGGGAGAAGTCCGACCCAAATCTTCCCGCCGACGCGCACGCGAATTCGTGCTGCAGGGCCTCTATGCTTGGCAGATGTCCAAGGGCAGCGCGGCCGATATCGAGGCTGCCTTCGCTACCGAGAAGGGCTTCAACAATACCGGATTCGACAAGGCCGATCGCCGCATGTTTTCCGCGTTGCTGGCCGGCACGATCCGTGAGGCCGCCGATCTGGAAACGGAGTTGAAGCCATTGCTCGATCGTGGCTTTGAGGAACTCTCCCCGGTGGAGCGTGCAGTGCTGTTGCTGGGCGCCTATGAATTGAAGCATCTAGTGGAAGTGCCATATCGCGTGATCATGAACGAGGCGATCGATCTGGCCAAATCCTTCGGTGGCACCGACGGGCACAAGTTCGTCAATGGCGTTCTTGACAAGCTGGTGCGTAAATTGCGTCCTTATGAGGTTGCGGAAAAGCGTTGATTGCACGACTGGTCTGTTCCGTTGCCACAAAGAACGGGGTGGATTGGCCTGCTGCCGCAGCCTGACGTGCCGCGAGTCGGTCCGCGATGGCGACAGCAGGCATCGATTGGTATCCGTCACCGGGAGCAGTGTTGGCCTCCGAATTTGACCTGATCCGGCGCTATTTCACCCGACACGCCGATTCCGCCGTGCTGGGTGTTGGTGACGACTGTGCGCTGTTGCAACCCCGTCCCGGCATGCAGCTGGCCGTATCCAGCGACATGCTGGTCGAAGGGCAGCACTTTCTTCGTGGTACAGACCCGCGCCGGCTGGGACACAAGACGCTGGCGGTGAATCTTTCCGATCTTGCTGCGATGGGCGCTGATGCGCGCTGGGCACTGCTGTCCATCGCGCTGCCAGCAGCCGACGAGTCGTGGATCGCGGCCTTCAGCACCGGCTTCTTCTCACTGGCGCAGACTTTTGGCGTGGATCTGGTCGGCGGAGATACCACGCGCGGCCCGCTTTGCCTGGCGGTGACGGTGATCGGCGAATTGCCGGGTGGTCTGGCGCTGCGACGTGACGGCGCACGCGCCGGAGACGACATCTGGGTTTCCGGTTCGACCGGTGAGGCCGCATTGGGGCTTGCCCACCTTCAGGGCAGGATTCGTCTGCCCGACGAATTGGCGGCACGATGCATCGACCGACTCGAGGTGCCGCAACCACGACTGGAACTCGGTGGGCGCTTGCGCGGCGTCGCTTCGGCTGCCATCGACGTCTCCGATGGACTGCTTGCGGATTTGGGACATGTGCTCGAGGCTTCCGATCTGGGCGCCCTGATTGAACTCGAGCGCATACCGCGTTCTGGTGCGTTGAACAGTTGTCCGGACGGCGAACTGGCCGAGCAGTGTCTCCTTGCCGGTGGCGACGACTACGAATTGCTCTTTGCCGCAGCGTCATCGCGGCATGATGAAATCGTCGCGATCGGCGCCGAGCTCGGTGTGGCCGTGACACGTATCGGAACCGCTGTCGACGGTGTAGGCAAGGTGCGCGTGATTCGTGCTGACGGCACTACCGTCTCGCCGTCACGGACTGGTTTTGACCATTTTTCCGTGGACTGATGGCGAGGTCTTCTCCTGCCCCGATTCACGATTGCCGTAATGCCAAAAAACGGAATAGAAAAGAACATGCCATGCCAATGATCATTCGGCCCAATCTGCGTTTCCTGCTTTCCCATCCGGCGCATTTCCTTGCACTTGGCTTCGGTACCGGCCTCGCGCCGGTGGCGCCGGGCACGGTCGGCACGCTGCTCGGCTATCCGCTGTACATCCTGTGCGCATCGCAGTTGAACGACATGGCTTTGCTGGGCGTGGTGGCGGCGTTGTTTGCCCTCGGCGTATGGGCCTGCGGACGAACCGGTACCGACATGGGCATATCCGACCACAGCGGCATGGTGTGGGACGAGGTGGTGGCGATGATGCTGATCCTTATCGTCATTCCGTCCGGTCTGGGGTGGTGGGTGGCGGCATTCTTCATCTTCCGCTTCTTCGACATCGTCAAACCGCCGCCGATCCGCTATTTTGATCAGACCATCAAGGGCGGTCTGGGTGTCATGTTCGACGACATCGCCGCCGCCTTCTATACACTGCTGGTTTTGGCCGTCGCCGAACGCATTCTGGAATGACGTTATGGCGATGACGCGCGCGCAACTGACCAGTGCATGATCTTCAGGGAGAGTCAGGCAATATGAGACACGACACGCTTACAGCGCTGGCGACTGAAGTCGGCGCCAAACTCAAGCAACGCGGCTGGATGATGGCGACGGCGGAATCCTGCACTGGAGGCTGGGTCGGTCAGGAGATGACCGCCATTGCCGGGAGTTCCGATTATTTCGATCGCGGCTTCATCACCTATTCCAATGCCGCCAAACAAGACATGCTGGGCGTGTCGGCCACGACGCTGGAAAAATTCGGCGCGGTGAGCGAAGAAACGGCGCGCGAAATGGCCTCGGGCGCCCTGGCGCACAGCGCGGCTCAAGTGACGGTATCCATCACCGGCGTGGCAGGGCCGACTGGTGGCACGCCCTCGCGCCCGGTGGGCACCGTATGCTTTGGCTGGGCGGTTCGGGATGGCGGTCCGGCAGACAGTGTGGTGAAGCGTTTTGCCGGTGATCGCGAAGCCGTGCGACGCCAGTCGGTGCAGTTCGCGTTGCAGGGCGTACTGGACCGCGCAAGGGGCTGATACCCCGGGCGCTCTACCCAAATTCCCTTCCCGCCGAATTCAGAAAATTGATTTTTGCAAAACAAGGACTGTCGCGCATTAACGGACAATCCAGTTTTCAAACCTGACAACATCAAGGAGGAGTTTCATGGTTCTTCGACTGCGCCAGATTTGCCTGGTGGCCCGCGACCT
>CANIIN010000383.1 GCA_947467405.1 Betaproteobacteria bacterium
AGATCAGCCTCATGGCTGTATAGGTTGGTGTACGTCAAATCGGGGCAGGGTCACAAAGAGCACAGCCCGAAAACCCGCACCATCATTGCCTATACAAGCCCCCGCCCTCTAAACACCCCGCGCAATATGTACCCTGCTGCGCACAGGAGGCAGTAGCTCGCTTCGTCGGGCGCATGAGTGCCAGACGCACCCGACCGCCCCGTTACAATGCATGGCTCGGGGAACCTGCTTGAGTTCTTCACTCATCCATCGTTGAAAATTCAATCCACTTCATTTGAACCATCGTCACTTCAACCTTCGGACATTTGTTGTCGTTAAACGGCCGACCGGCCGATGAGGCGCGGCGCATGACCATGCGGCTCTTCGTGCTGATCGGGCTGTCGATGCTGACCTTCGGCGTGATGATGGGCAGCCGGGTGGCGGTGACGATTGCGGCGGTGAAGATCACCGATTCCAATGCCGCGGTGGGCGTGCTGGTGGCGCTGTATTCGATGATGCCGATGCTGTTCGGGCTGTGGATGGGCCGGCTGATCGACCGCTTCGGCATGCTGCGGCCGCTGATCGGCGCGGTGACGATCAGCCTGGTGGGCACGCTGCTGCCTTTCATCCACCCCAGCGTGTGGACGCTGGGCATCGCCTCGGCAGCCAACGGGGCGTCGTTCATCATGGCGGCGATGTCGCTCACCAATGCCGGCGCCCAGGTGGGCGCGGTGGAGCATCGCACGCGCAACCTCTCCCTGATCTATCTGGGCAATTCGGCAGGCATGGCAGTGGGGCCGCTGGTGGCCGGTTTCGGCATCGACCACTTCACCTATCGCGGCACCTTCGCCATGCTGGCGGTGCTGCCCGCGCTCAGCCTGGCCATGCTGGGCGCCTGGGGCCGGCTCATTCCGGGCACGCGCGGCACCGGCAAGCCGCCCACGGGACATCCGCTGGATTTTCTGCGCAACCCGCCGCTGCGCTCCCTGATGTTTTCGCACCTGATGGTCAGCGTATGCATGGAGGCGTTTTATTTCGCGGTGCCGCTGCACGGCACGCGCGCGGGGCTTTCCGCATCGATGATCGGCATGATCATCTCGGCGGCGTTCGTGTCGAACTTTGTGTCGCGCAGCTTCATTGCGGTGCTGATCCGCCGCTACGGCGAGACGGCACTGGTGTCGACGGTGTTCATGATCGCGGGCGTGTCGGTGGCGTCGTTCGCGCATTTCACGCTGCCGGCGGCGCTGATGGTGGCGGCCGCAGGCGTGGGCATCTGCCACGGCATGGCGGTCCCGATCATCACCTCGATCACCTTCACCGCCTCGCCGCCCGGTCGGCAGGGCGAAGTCTCGGGCGTGCGCACCATGATGCTGAACGGTTCGGTGGCGTTGATGCAGGTGGCGGTGGGCGCGCTGAGCAGCCTGGTGGGCATTGCGCCCGTGATGTGGGGCATGGGCGCGATGGCGTTCGCGGCCGCGCGGCTGGTGCGCAAGGGTGTCACGGCGCCGCGGGGGGATGGCTGAAGAATGGCTTGGGGATTGGGTTTACGGGCGGTTGTGCAGACGTAGCAAGCGCTGCCCCCACCCCAACCCCCGCTGCGCAGGGGAGGGAGTATCACGCAGTGATCGCTGCCGGTTCTTTTCCAGTCCGCATCGTCGCCCTTGCACGCTTTAACGCCAGTTCCAGCCTGCTCCCTCCCTTGCGAGGAACGAGCGGGGGAGGGTTGGGGTGGGGACGAATGGGCAGAAGAGCTGTGAATTACGCCGCCCTTGCCGCCTCTTTCATCACGTCATCGAACACGATCACGTTGCGCGCGCTGCGGCCGCCGATCATGGTTTCGAAGCCGGCGTTGATGTCTTCCAGCTTGATGCGGTTGGAGATCATGGCGTCCAGTTCCAACTTGCCCTGCAGGTAGAAATCCGCCAGCAGCGGGATATCGACGGTGAAGGGGCTGGAACCCATGTAGGTCCACTGGATGCGGACTTCCTTCATGAACATGTCCGCCAGCGAGCCCGGCAGAGTCAGCTTGGCGTCATGCGGCGGGACGCCGACAATGGTGAGCGTGCCGCCCGCGCCCAGCATCAGGCAGCCCTGCTGGATGGTCTTCATGGTGCCCAACACTTCGAACACATAGTCGACGCCGCCCTTGGTCAGTTCGACGACCGCAGCCGGCGCATCGTCGCCGCCCATCACGGCGTCGGTGGCGCCGAAGCGCTTGGCCATCTCGAGCTTGGTGGGTTCGATGTCCACGGCGATGATGCGCGCCGCGCCGGCCAGACGCGCGCCCTGGATCACGGAGAGGCCCACGCCGCCGCAGCCGATCACCGCCACCGTGCTGCCGGGCGGCACCTTGGCGCGACGGTTGACCGCGCCGTACCCGGTGATCACGGCGCAACCCAGTATGCAGGCGCGGTCGAGCGGGATTTCGCGCGGCACCTTGACCAGCGAATTCTGGTGCACCAGCATCGTATCGGCGAAACCACCCACCGAGCGCACGTGCAGGCGCTTCCCATCGGCAAGAGCGGGCATGGACATGCGCGGCGGATCGTTGCGCGCGCGCGCCGGACGATCGGTGCAGCGATAGGTGAAGCCCTGCACGCAGGTGTTGCAGTGGCCGCAGAAGCCCGAGATGCAGGCCACCACATGGTCACCGGGCTTGAACATGCTCACACGCTCGCCCACCGACTCGACGATGCCCGACGGCTCGTGCCCCAGCACCACCGGAAAGCGCGACTGCAGGTCGCCGGCGACGACGTGGTAATCGCTGTGGCACAGCCCACTGGCCGCCACGCGCACGCGCACCTCGTCCGGGGCCGGGTTGTCGAGTTGGACCTCCTCGATGGTCATGGGGGTCTTTGCTGCTCTGAGGACGGCGGCTTTCATGCAGGGCTCCTTGGTTATGGGTGGGTGATGCACATCTCTATATGGATGCGGTGATGTCGCGGTGGCACTTGGTGGCCATGAAACCGATTGCATCACCATCGCCGGCGGATGCCCGCCAGCTGATTTTTCGACAGCATAACGGGTTATCTGCCTGCCCTGCCTCAGTTTTCTGTCATGAGGGGCGAGGGCCGGGGTAGGGGCCATGCCTGAAGAATGGCTCTGGTATTACCTCTACGGCCAATCTCCCCGGGGAAGGTGACGCCGGCCCGAAATCTGTGCGATAAATACGCGCATGGACTCCTATCGCGACCAGGCACTCAAGCTCTACCCGTGGATCTGCGGCCGCTGCGCGCGCGAGTTCTCGGGCGTGCGGCTCAAAGAATTGACCGTCCATCACCGCGACAGCAACCACGACAACAATCCCAAGGACGGCAGCAACTGGGAGCTGTTGTGCATCTACTGCCACGAGAACGAGCACGCCAAGCTGCTTGATGCGGCGGCCGGCGCGGGTGGCGGCAGGCCGACGGTGAAAAGCGCGACCTTCAATCCGTTTGCGGACCTAGCGGAACGGATGAAGAAGAAGGGGTCCTGACCTTGTAGTTTGGGCGGTTGTCATAGGCTGCCCCCACCCCGGCCCTTGCACTGCGTGCAAGGGAGGGAGCGATACCGCAGGCATGGATTGGCGCCTCACGCCTCACGCCTCACGCCTCACGCCTCACGCCTCACGCCTCAC
>CANIIN010000384.1 GCA_947467405.1 Betaproteobacteria bacterium
AACCAGATCTCGCCGGGTACCATCAAGATGATCGCCGAGAACCTGGGCATTCCGCTGGAGCGCGTGGTGATCACCGGCAACGAATTCGGCCACCAGGGCGCGCCGGATATCATCACCGGCCTCGAGCGTCTGCACCAGACCGAGGGCATCAAGGTGCCGGTCGTCCTGGGCGCGAGCACCGCCTATGCCTACGGCACCGGTCTCGTCGTTCCGCCACTGGCATAAATTCATCCAGCGGGCGCCGTGACGCGCACCGCACACACCGACCAGCCCAGGCCCACCTCCCCATGATCGACGCCAAATGATCGTAGCCACGGCTGGTCACATCGACCACGGCAAGACCACGCTGGTGAGGGCGCTCACCGGCGTCGACACCGACCGCCTGCCCGAAGAAAAGGCGCGCGGCATCTCCATCGATCTCGGCTTCGCCTATCGCGCCACCGCCGACGGCGGCGTGATCGGCTTTGTCGATGTTCCCGGGCACGAGCGCTTCGTGCGCAACATGCTGGCTGGCGTGTGCGGCATTGATTTCGTCATGCTCATCGTTGCCGCTGACGACGGCGTCATGCCGCAGACCGTCGAGCACCTGCACATCGTCAGCCTGCTCGACGTGCGGCGCGGCGTGGCAGTCATTACCAAGACCGATCGCGTGTCGCCGGAGCGCGTGGCCGAGGTCACGGCGCAGGTGCGTGAGTTGCTCGCGCCGACGCAGTTGTCCGGCGCGGAGGTGATCCCGGTGTCCGCGGTGAACGGCGCTTCTGACGCCGGCCTCGCCAAGCTGCGCGTGCTGCTGGAGCGGGAAGCCAAGGAGAAGGGCGCGCGAGAACAGGCCGGCCGGCATTTCCGTTACGCCATCGACCGTGTGTTCGCGGTGGCCGGCAGCGGCACCGTGGTCACGGGTACGGTGATGACCGGTGCTGTCGCGGGCGGCGACCGCATGAGCCTCACGCCCGGCGGCATCGAGGTACGTATTCGCGGCATCCAGAAGGACGGCAAGTCGGCGCTGCGCGCCGTGGCCGGCGAACGCTGCGCGCTCAATCTCGCCGGCGTCGAAGTCGGCCAGATCCAGCGCGGCGACTGGGTGGTGGCGCCGGTGCTGCATGCGCCCACGCAGCGGCTCGACGTACGCCTGCAATTGCTCGATATCGAAGACCGCCCCCTGCGCCACTGGACGCCGGTGTATCTACACGTCGGCACCGCGGCGGTCACGGCGCGGCTGTCGATGCGGCGCGGCGAGGCCATCACGCCGGGCCGCTCGGCGCTGGCGCAACTGGTGCTGGATGCGCCTATCGCCGCTCTGGCCGGCGACCGCTTCATCGTGCGCGATGTGTCGGCCACACGCACGCTGGGCGGCGGCGTGGTGATCAACCCGTTCGCCGAGGTGCCTAGCCGGCGCGGCATCAGGCTGCGCGCCGTGCAACTGGAGGCGTATGCCGAGCCCGACCCGTCGGCGGTGCTGAGCGGACTGCTCGACGCATCGCCGTCCGGTGTGAATGTGCCGCGTTTCGGCCTGGCCTTCAACCTGATGCCGGAACGCATCTCCACCCTGTTGCATGACAACCGCGCCGTCATCGTCGATCGCGAAGCGCAACTGGCCGTGCCGAAAGCCACCGTGGTGGACGTCGGCGCCAAAGCCGTCGAGGCGGTAAAGCGCTTTCACGACGAATCGCCGCAGGCCACCGGCATGGAGATGGCCGATCTGCGCAAGCAGATTGCGCCAGCCATGGCGGCCAATGTATTCATTGCCGTGCTGCGCGAGTCGGACGCGGGCAAGAAACTCGAAATCACCGGCTCCACGCTGCGGTTGCCGCGTCACAACGCCACTGATAATCCCGCCGACGAAAAGACCTGGAAGGCCCTGCAGCCGGTGTTCGATGCTGCCGGCTTCAACGTGCCCGGCGTGCGTGCACTCGCTGCCGCCGCCAAGCTGAGCGAAGCCACCACGCGTGACTTCCTGCATCGCAAGGCCAAGGCCGGCACCGAGGCGGGTTTGCCCACCGCGCAGCTGGTGCGCGTCAATCCGGAACGTTTCTTTCCCCGCGCCACGCTGGCGAAGCTGGCGGCCGACGCGCAGACCGTGGCGCAGGCGGAGCCCGGCGGGCAGTTCACCGCCGCACAGTTCCGCGACCGCGTCGGCGTGGGGCGCGACCTGTGCATCGAAGTGCTGGAGTGCTTTGATCGCCTGGGCATCACCCTGCGCCTGGGCAACGCGCGCAAGATGCGCAAGGACTACGTGACCATTCTCGGCCCGGCCGATTAGCGCCACAGGGAGAATGTCCGAAGAACCGCTCCAGATGGGCTTCTACAGGCATTTCAGATGGCTGTTTCCACCATGCCAGGCACTACAATACAAAGCATGAACACAGCAACTCAGCGCCGGCCAACCCCGCACAGGATCGCCATAGCGTGACCGCCATCGTCGAAATCATCAGCGCCACGCGATTGTCCGAAGAGAAGTTTTGGGAAACCAGCGCGCTGGGGCAATCGCTGCGGCGCTTGAAGCGTGAACCGCGCATCGAGGCGCACATCACCTTCGACAACCGTCGCGGCCTGCCCGACGTTTTCAACGAGCGCATCAACATTGATCGCGACGATGGCGAGGGCGGCCACCTGATCTTCATGCATGATGATGTCTGGATCGACGACTTCTTCCTGATCGATCGTGTCATCGAAGCGTGTAGAACATTTGATGTCGTCGGCGTAGCCGGCAACACGCGCCGCCTGCCGCGGCAACCCGGCTGGTGCATCGTCGATGCCAAGACCCTGGACGATTCGCGTTACTTCAGTGGCAGTGTCGCCCACGGGCCGTCGCCCTTTGGCTACGTCAATCACTTCGGCCCCACGCCCGCGGCCTGCGAGTTGCTGGATGGCCTGTTCCTCGCCGCGCGCCGCTCGGTTCTGCGAGGGCATGGCGTGCAGTTCGATCCGGCCTTCGACTTTCACTTCTACGACCTGGACTTCTGCCGCACGGCAAGAGACAAGGGCCTGCGCCTGGGCACCTGGCCCATCGCCCTGACGCATCAGAGCAACCCGCTCTACGGCAACCCGGAATGGTCGGAACTGTTCCTGCAGTACTGCGAGAAGTGGGAACCGCTGTACTAAGGGTTGGATCAGTGCCCGAAGATCCTCGCCAGATGGGCTTCTGCAAGTATTCTCCTCGCGCAGCGCCAGATCAAACCCGCATCAGCAACGTTCACGCTGTCCTGTTCCCCCGCACCGGTGGCGGCGCGTCATCGAACGAAATCAGCGTCTCGTCGGTCTTCGGCGGCAGCGCCTTCCAGATACGTTCGGCCGCTTCGTCTTCGGTGACGCCAAAGCGATCCAGCAGCGCAGTCATCTTCGGCGCGCGCGGGTAGACGGTCGGGTCCATGCGCGTGGCGGCACGCGCGGCCGGCGTGTCCACCAGCCCGGGCCGCACGGCTACCACCCAGGTCTTGCATCCGGTCTCGGCCAGTTCGCGATCCATCACGCGCACCCAGTGTTCGATGCCGGCCTTGGCGGCGCCGTAAGCGGATTGCCCCACCAGCTTGGCGTGCGCCGCGCCGGAGGACATGAGCATCAGGCCTGATTCGATCTCGCCGCCGTA
>CANIIN010000385.1 GCA_947467405.1 Betaproteobacteria bacterium
GCCTGTTTTTTTGGGGCGATGCTGGATTACTCAGATGTCCAGGATTTTTATCGGTCATCCCCGCGAAAGCGGGGACCCAGTGACTCTAGAAAACGACGCTGGATTCCCGCTTTCGCGGGAATGACGTCAGTGAAAGCGGGGATGACGGCAGTGGAAATATCCCGCACCAAAGGATGAGACGGCCGACAGCCCCGGTTCCGTCACACGGGTAAACTTCGCATTCGTGCTGCGCCGCAGGTCATTCGGGCGACCAGCCGCACGAAATCCATTCATCACCGAGGAGTCTGCAAGTGTTCAATGCCATTCTGGTTGAAAAGGGCGATGCCGGCCCGGTCGGCAAGGTTGTCGCGCTCGACGACGACAAGCTGCCCGAAGGCGACGTCACGGTCCGCGTCGACTATTCCACGCTGAACTACAAGGATGGCCTGGCCATCACCGGCAAGATGCCCGTGGTGCGCAAGTACCCGATGGTGCCCGGCATCGATTTCGCCGGCACGGTTGAAGCATCGACCAACCCGAAGTGGAAGGCTGGCGATAAGGTCATCCTGAACGGCTGGGGCGTGGGCGAAGGGCACTGGGGCGGACTCGCGCAGCGCGCGCGCGTGAAGGGCGAGTGGCTGACCGCGTTGCCCAAGGGCATCACCGGGCGCCAGGCCATGGCCGTCGGCACTGCCGGCTACACCGCCATGCTGTGCGTCATCGCGCTCGAAAATCACGGCGTGAAGCCGGCCAGCGGCTCGATCCTGGTCACCGGCGCCAACGGTGGCGTGGGCAGCTTCGCCATCAGCTTCCTCTCCCAATTGGGTTACACCGTCATCGCCTCCACCGGCCGCGTCAACGAAGCCGAGTACCTGAAGTCCCTGGGTGCATCGGAAATCATCGATCGCGCCGAACTCTCCGCACCGGGCAAGCCGATGGGCAAGGAACGTTGGGCAGGCGCCGTGGATACCGTTGGCAGCCACACGCTGGCCAACGTCTGCGCACAGACCAAATACGGCGGCACGGTGGCCGCCTGCGGCCTGGCGCAGGGCATGGATTTCCCGGGTTCGGTGGCGCCGTTCATCCTGCGCGGCGTGACGCTGGCCGGCGTGGACAGCGTGATGGCGCCGGCTGCGGTGCGCGAAGCGGCCTGGCATCGCCTGGCGCCGCTGGTCAACGATAAGACCCTGGGCGCGATTGCCCACGACATCGGCCTCGCCGAAGCGCTGGCGCTGGCCCCCGACCTCATCGCCGGCAAGGTGCGCGGCCGCGTGGTGGTGGATGTGAACCGCTGATCACTGGCAGAAGGAGTCCCGAAGGCGCGCGCCGGGCATCGTCGCGCGCCTTTTTCTTTTCTCGGGCAGACTCGGGTTTCGAACAACGAGCGGGATAAAGCCCGCCATTCAGGAGGCAAGGCCATGAGCGACACCACCATCTGGATCACCGGCGCAACCTCGGGCATCGGCAAGGCGCTGTCGCAGAACGTGCCCTATGCCGGCGCGCGCATCATCAACCTGTCGCGTCGCAAGCACCCGGATTTCGAGTCGGTGATCTTCGATCTGACCGAACCATCAACCTGGGGCGCGGTGCGCTCGCACTTGCACAAGGAACTGACGAACTTCAAGGGCGAGCGCGCCATCTTCATCCAGAACGCCTGCTGGATGGCCGGCAACGGCACCATCGAGAGCCTGACCGAGGAGGACTACCAGAAGGCCCTGTACGCCAACGTCATGGCGCCGCTGGCCATCGGCGAAATGTTCGTGCGCAACTGCCGTCCTGGCTATGAAGCGGGCCTGGCCATGATGTCGGCCGGCGCGGCAGCGTGTTGCCTGGAAGGGCTCTCCGCCTACGGGCCGGGCAAGATCGCCATCGAACACTGGGCGCAGAATGTGGACAAGGAACTGGCCAACAAGCCGGGACGTCCGTGGGTCTGTGCGGTACGGCCCGGCGGCACGCGCACAGCCACCGTGCAGCGCATCGCCGACACGCTCGATCCGTCCATGCCGAATGCGCAGCACATCCGCGACAACATCATGCGCCGGCTCGACCCGACCAGTGCCGCGAAACAGATCTGGGGACAGCTTCCACCGAAGCCGGGCATCTCGCTCATTTCGTTCGGCGAACCGCCGGAAGACCCGCAATACCGCTTCGAGGACCAGCGCAAGAAGAGCGTGAACGTGCCGGGGTGGCAGTTGATGTACCGCTAGCGCGGCCGTTCGAAGAGGAGCGGGCCGGTCGGTGGGGCTTACGCGCTGCGCAGCCTGAACATCCGTATCAGCCAGATCGCCAGCATCGGCAGCGCGAAACCGATGATCGTGGCGGTGAGCAGAAGGATGCCGAGTTCGCCGTAATCCGCGGGTGTGCTGACGAGGCCGGTGTTCGCATTTTTCACTTCGCGCGTCACGATGAACAGCTTGTTCAGGTACTGCGTGCCGAGTTGCGCCGCCGAGAGCGCGAGATTGGTGAAGGACGCCAGTACTGCGAAGAAGGTGGCTTTCAGCCGGGCGGGGGCGGAATTGGCGATCCAGGCGAGCATCGGGATCATGGCGATCTGCCCGAGCGGTGATTCGAGCGCGGTATCCACCAGCGCGATGAAACGCGCATCCACCACGCCGCCGGTGTGCGCCGCGGTCCAGTGGTGAAAGCCGTGGTACATCGCGAGCGTGGGCAGGGTGAGCAGGGTGCCCGCCACCGTGAGGAAGCCGACGATGTAGGAGATCGAACGCTCGGCCATGAAGCGGCGGAACACGAACATCCCGGCGAGCGTGAGCACGCTGGCGATCAGGGAAAGCAGCGCGAGGAACTGCTGGTCGAACTTCAGCTCGTCGATCAACCACCAGGTCGATCCCGCGCCCGGCCCCGGCACCGCGCGAAACACGAAAATCACGATCGCCGTCCCGACCAGCACGCGGCGCGCCTCCGGATCGAGCTCGCGGGTGAGTTGCGCCATCAGGAACAGCACGATCGACATCGATACCGCGAACACGATCTCCTGCGCATACGCGACCTTGCCAAGGCCGAGCGTGAGCGACACCGCCGCGAACGCCAGTCCGCCGCCGAGAATCCACCAGTTGACCGGCGGGCGTTCGACTGCACGGTCGAGCATGTCCATGATCGCCTGCCTGGCATGCCCGAGCCCCGCCAGCCGCGCGTGTTCGCGCCGGCGCAGCCAGGTGGCGAGCGCCACGCCCGCCACCGACACCAGCGGGATGACCAGGGCGAGTTCGTAGATGCCGCGATAGGCCGCCGCGCGAAGCGCCTCCGGGAGCGTCGACACGCCGTCGAGCAGGAACACGTTCACGGCGGCTACGAGCAGACTGCCGCCGATGATCGCGACCCGGCCGAGAGTCTGCATGGTGGTGTGCATCAGGCGCAGTTGTTCGGGCGACACCGGCCTGCCGTCCTCGTCCACGTGCGGGACCGCTTCCACCGTCATCGCGTCGGCGACGACGTCCTGCACCACATAGCCGACCGGTGCGAGCAGCGCGGCGAGCACGTACCAGGTTTCCACCGGCATCATGGCGGCCATCGCATCGGTATTGCCCAGCAGCCCGACCATGATCAGCAGGCTTGCGGCGATCAGCGACGCACCGAGATACACCAGC
>CANIIN010000386.1 GCA_947467405.1 Betaproteobacteria bacterium
AGTCCCGAAAATGAGGCCGCCTCGACAAGAGCCCCTCTGAAGTGGGGGATAGACAAGAGACTCATTTCCGTCACGGCAGCCCCCTTGTTCAGTGAATGCTTGAAAGGGATGACGCATCGCCGTGGGGGGGGGCTTGCCCAAGGCTCGTTAGTGCCTTTCGACACAGTCAGTGCGAAGCCTGGGTATGAGAAGACGATGCTCGCCCCCGTAAAACGTGCTCGATTTTCTCCGACTGCCGTGATGCCCCGGCGGTCAGGCTCTGGCAAGTCCCGAAGCGTGGCGCGTTTGGCCTGATCGAGGTTGGTGTCGCGGTCTGCGTCCAATTGATTGTCGATCTGTCGTACCCGGTTTTCTGCGTGGGTGGGAGGGACTCAACTCTTGGTGATAGGCTTGGTTCCGAGCCTGTGAAACCGTACTTGCCACTTGTTTAATCTCTTCCGGTAAGATGCCATGGCCACTCCGGTTGGACAGGAGCTGGGCAGACGGGGGTATCAGTACCGTGGCGGTTGCAGTCAAGTCATTGATCGCAAAGGTAGAGGAAGGAAATCGCCTCCGGTGGGGCGGCTGGTCTTCAAAACCAGATGGGGCTGCCATGCGGTCCCCGGTGGGTTCGACTCCCATTTCCTTCCGCCAAGCCCCCTTGGCAGTCCCCAGCCTCCACTGTAGATCTTCTGGCCAACTTGACGAATGGCGACCGCTGCTGCAATCCATGCGAAGTCTGAAGCATCGCGTTGACGAGTTCATGGTGCGGTGCAATACTCGTTTGGTCACCATTTCCCCAATCTCCCGCGGTGCCTAGATGGCGGATTCGCCAGAGCCTTCCGATACTCATTCAAGCGGTTTGCTGTTCATGAACCCGTGGTGGTTCCTGAATGGATCTTCACCCGCCATGGCTTCGGCTGTCGGCGGTGCCCCCGGTCAGTTGCCGTCGTTGCCGCCGCTTCCGCCGCAGTCCTCGGAAGCCATTGCCCGCCTTGCCGGGCTGCATACGCAGGCCGTGCAGTCTCATGCCCAGCTGTGGAATGCCATGCTGCAACGTGATGGCAAGTCTGAAGCCCGTTCAAACGGCGAAGAGCCTGGCGATCGTCGATTTGCGGCGGAGGAATGGGGTGCGGATCCTTTTCACGACTACGTGCGCCGCAGTTATCTGATCAATGCCGGTTTTGCGATGGGCATGGTGGATGCCGTCGACCTGGACGGCGAATCGCGAGGACGGCTGCGCTTTGCCATGCGCCAAATGGTCGATTCGCTCAGTCCGGCCAACTTCGCGGTGACCAATCCCGAAGTGCTGCGCGTCGCCCAGGAAACGCAGGGGGAAAGCATCGCGCAAGGCATTCGCAATCTGATGGCTGATCTGCAGAAGGGGCGCATATCGACCAGCGACGAGTCCCGTTTCGAAGTCGGTCGAAATCTGGCCGTCACGCCGGGCGCGGTGATTTTCGAGAATGAACTGATGCAACTGATTCAGTACGCTCCTGTGACGGCGTCCGTCTACCGGCGCCCGCTGGTGATTGTTCCGCCGTGCATCAACAAGTTCTACATTCTCGATCTGCAGGCCCACAATTCATTTGTGCGTCATGCCGTCGCGCAGGGACACACGGTCTTCATGATTTCGTGGAAGAACGTTCTCGAGGATCAACAGCACCTTCGCTGGGATGACTATCTGTCCAGCGGCGTACTGAGTGCACTGGATACTGCACGACGCATTATCGGGGCGGATTCGGTGAATGCACTCGGGTTCTGTGTCGGGGGGACGATGTTGAGTGCAGCGCTGGGGGTGCTCGAGGCTCGCGGCGAGAGTTGGGTGGAAAGTCTGACCTTGCTCGCATCGCTGCTCGATTTCTCGGAGACCGGCGACATAGGGCTGATGGTCGATGAGTCGAGCATTGCGATGCGTGAAGCGCAGATCGGCGGCGAGAAGGGCGGCATCCTGCCGGGACGCGATCTGGCCCAGGTTTTTTCGGCGCTGCGCGCCAACGACCTGATCTGGTCCTATGTCGTCAACAATTACCTCAAGGGTCGCCAGCCGGACGCCTTCGATATCCTCTACTGGAACGCCGACTCGACCAATCTTCCCGGCCGCATGTACTGCTGGTACGTGCGCAACATGTATCTTCATAACAGCCTGCGCGTCCCCGGCAAGCTGGAAATGCTGGGCGAGAAAGTCAGTCTCGCGGCTTTGACCATGCCGGCTTATGTGCTGGCCACGCGCGAGGACCATATCGTTCCGTGGGCCACCGCCTATCAGTCCGTGCATATCCTGGGCGGCGAGAGCCGCTTCGTGCTCGGTGCGAGCGGACACGTTGCGGGCGTCATCAATCCGGCTGAAGCCAATCGGCGCAGCTATTGGAGCAACCCCGCATTGCCGCAGGATCCGCAGCAGTGGCTGCTGGATGCGACCGAAATGCCCGGCAGCTGGTGGCGCGACTGGGCTGACTGGCTTGCGCCACATGGCGGCGACAAGATCAAGGCCAGGAAACGGCTGGGCGGCGCAGGTTTCAAAAAGATCGAAGCGGCACCGGGTCGCTATGTCGCCCGTCGGGTCACCTAGGGATTCACTGAACAAGGGGGCAGGCCCCTTTGTATATCCCCACTTCAGCGGGAAGCTGGTTCGAGCGGTTTCATTTTCAGGACTTGATCAGCGCTTTCCCAACAATCTCGTGAATACGTCAAGGAGTGCATGTTGAAAAGAGTCGCGTTGGTCACAGGTGGCATGGGTGGAATTGGTACCGCGGTGGTGAGAAGGCTCGCCAAGGCGGGCCACATCGTCGTGGCCAATTGCCTTCCGGGTTTCGAGCCGCGCGCGCAGTGGCTGTCGGGCATGCACGCCGAGGGACTGACCGACGTGCATGCGGCCGAAGGCGATGTCACGAGTTTTGCTTCGATGCAGGACATGTTTGCAGCCATCTCGTCCGATATCGGTCCGGTTGACGTCCTCGTGAACACGGCGGGCATCACTCGCGACTCGACGTTCCGGAAGCTGTCTCAGGAGGACTGGACAGCGGTGGTGGACTCCAACCTGAACAGCATCTTCAATGTGACCAAGCAGGCGATAGACGGCATGGCGGACCGTGGCTGGGGGCGTGTCATCAGCCTGTCATCCGTCAATGGGGTCAGAGGCCAGTTCGGCCAGACCAATTACGCCGCGGCGAAGGCCGGCATTCTCGGCTTCACCAAATCGTTGGCGCAGGAGGTCGTGCGCAAGGGCGTCACGGTGAACTGCGTTTCTCCGGGCTACGTGGAAACCAACATGGTTCGGGCCATCCGCAAGGACGTGCTCGACAAGATCGTGGAAGGCATCCCCATCGGGCGTCTTGCCAGGCCGGATGAAATTGCCGCGCTGGTCAGTTTTCTGGCTTCGGACGACGCGGCCTATATCACCGGTACGAATATCGGTATCAATGGTGGATTGCACATGTACTGAGCGGAATTCCCGCCATTTCGCCGGCAGGCGCCCGGAGGCCATTTTTCCGGGAATCACGGCCGGGCATGGCGAATTGGCGGGGGGCGTATCCGGTTTCCCCGGTTTCGTGTATGTTTCGATGGTGCAGTGCGTCGCAAACGGTTGTCCCTTGCCCC
>CANIIN010000387.1 GCA_947467405.1 Betaproteobacteria bacterium
CGGTCCAGACCGGATCGAATGATCTCGTGGGTCCGTTCATTGGTGTGCGTGATCCAGCACGGCAGCTGCGGAGGATGCATCGCTGCACTGCCCATGAAAGAAAACACCGGCCTGGGAGAGTCCCCGTGTTGTTCTTCCATGACTGAGAAATCAATCGTGCTGCCATCAAGGCGCGGCGGTGTGCCAGTCTTCAAACGGCCAACCGGAAGTGCAAGTTCCTGGAGTTTTTTTGCCAAGCTGACCGAGGCAGGGTCCCCTGCCCGGCCAGCGGGATAGTTGGAAAGCCCAACATGAATAAGCCCGGATAGGAATGTTCCGGTTGTCAATACCACTGTGCGGCCGGAAATATGGATCCCGAGTTGCGTAACAACCCCGGTCACCCGGTTCCCTTGGACGATCAAATCATCAACCGCCTGCTGGAATAGGGTGAGGTTCTCCTGCGTCTCAAGTCGGCTACGGATGGCCTTCTTATAAAGAAGGCGATCAGCTTGCGCACGCGTTGCACGCACCGCGGGGCCCTTGCTGGAGTTCAACGTCCGGAACTGGATTCCAGCCTCGTCTGTCGCAATGGCCATAGCGCCACCCAAGGCATCAACCTCACGAACCAGGTGACCCTTGCCAATGCCCCCTATCGACGGGTTGCAGGACATTTGACCGAGCGTTTCTATATTGTGGGTTAAGAGTAGTGTTTTGCTGCCGGAACGAGCGGCAGCCAGCGCTGCCTCAGTACCGGCATGTCCACCACCCACCACAATGACATCAAACTCAGTATGGAAATTCATATTTCATGACTCAATGAGAGGCCGGATTCTAGCCGGTTCGAATCAGGATTCACAGTGTTCCACGTGAAACATCCTTCTGAATGTTTCACGTGGAACAAATCTTGAGACCGCGGAAGCCTGAACCTGCAAGTCGTATTCCGGGCCCAACTCTTCTTGAATCAGTTATATAAATGAAAGCGGCCGACATTCACATGCCGGCCGCTTAGATGCCGCAATATTAGCAAATTACGTCATGCACTGAGTGTTAGATGCAATAACTCCCGTCGCAGTTGCAATTCGCGAGGAAGCGACGTCTTCAACGTCTCAAAGAGTTCGTCATGTGCAGCCAGTTCAAGCTCCCACTCATCGTGACGAATTGCCGTAACCGAGTGGTACTGCTCAGGAGAAAATGATTCCAGCCCGCTCCACTCCAAATCCTCGAAATCAGGTACCCACCCCAATGGCGTTTCGCTCGCATGAGCACGGCCTTCGCAGCGCTCAACGATCCACTTCAAGACGCGCATGTTGTCGCCAAACCCGGGCCAGACGAACTTCCCATTGGCATCGGTTCTGAACCAGTTGACACAGAAAATATGGGGACGTCGGGAAGCCTTGCGACCCAACTTAAGCCAATGCTCGAAGTAATTACCAATGTTGTAGCCACAGAACGGGATCATCGCAAACGGATCACGGCGAACAACACCTACCTTGCCTGTGGCCGCAGCTGTCGTTTCTGACCCCATCGTTGCCGCCATGTAAACGCCATCCGTCCAAGAGAATGCCTCTGCGACGAGTGGGACAGTTGTAGAGCGGCGCCCGCCAAATATGAACGCACTGATTGGCACTCCGTTCGGATTCTCCCAGTCAGGGTCGATTGACGGACACTGTGATGCCGGTACGGTAAATCGGGAATTAGGATGTGCAGCCTTGCGACCAGATTCGGGCGTCCAAGACTGACCCTGCCAATCCAGCAAACTGGCAGGCGGAGTCTCCGTCATACCTTCCCACCAAACGTCCCCTTCGGGCGTCAGGGCAACGTTTGTGAAGATCGCGTTGCCTTTTAGAGAAGCCATGCAATTGGGGTTGGTCTTGAATGATGTTCCCGGTGCGACACCAAAAAATCCAGCCTCCGGATTAATGGCATAAAGCCGACCGTCCTTGCCCGGTTTGATCCAGGCAATATCTTCTCCAACAGTCGATACCTCCCAGCCCTTGAATGCGGCTGGTGGAACGAGCATTGCAAAGTTGGTCTTACCACAGGCCGAAGGAAAGGCCGCACTGACATAGGTCTTCTTGCCGTCCGGTGCCGTAACTCCAAGGATAAGCATATGTTCGGCGAGCCAGCCCTGCCCTCCGGAGTCCAAATCGTGCTTTCCCATCGCGGATGCAATGCGAAGGGCAAGACATTTCTTTCCGAGCAAGGCGTTTCCACCATATCCAGAACCGAAAGACCAGATTTCCCGCGTTTCAGGAAAATGAACGATGTACTTGTGTTCCTTGTTGCACGGCCATGGGACATCCTTTTCACCGGCAGCAAGGGGGGCGCCGACTGTATGAATACACGGTACGAACTCCCCATTTTTGCCCAACACATCCCAGACTTTGCTGGTCATGCGGGTCATGACCTTCATGCTCACTGCAACATAGGGGGAATCGGTGATTTCCACGCCAACCTGCGCGATGTGAGATCCAAGAGGTCCCATGGAAAACGGTACGATGTACATCGTGCGACCACGCATACAACCGTCAAAAACACGATCAAGGGTCGTACGCATTTCTGACGGCGACATCCAATTGTTCGTCGGACCGGCATCGTCCTTGGAATCGCTGCAGATGTAGGTTCTGTCTTCCATCCGAGCCACGTCGGTAGGATCAGACCATGCAAGGTAGCTATTAGGGCGCAGTTCCGGGTTCAGCCGGCGCAAGGTTCCGGATTTCACCATTTCTTCACAAAGCCGGTCATATTCCGCAGGAGAGCCATCACACCAATACACTCGGTCAGGCTTGGTCAGCGCTGTAATTCGGGTGACCCAATCAATAACCCCTTGGTGCTGAACGTAATCAGGGGTTGAAATATTGATTGCTAAAGGTGAGTGCGGTTTATTCATCGAATCCGTCCGGAAGGACCCCTGATTACAATGGGGGAAATCAGGCCAATCAATTTACTTAATTGACCTTCATGTTTCTAGGAACCTTATATTTTACACCATGGCCCTCTCAAGGCACAGGGTTAGATACCATTTTACATTGTGAAAAATAAAAGTAAGTTACTAATAATCAGATAGTTAATACAAAAATAATCGAAGCGAGCGCTAACTTTTAATATTCTCCGGCATGCTCGATCGAAGTTTGCAACAGGTAGGACCCGAGCCGTCAATCAAGACGAACACCAGCCTGTTTGACGACTCGCGACCATCGGTCAATGTCGAGCCGAATTGTCGAAAGAAATTGATCTGGCGAACCTCCTGCGGGCGAGACGCCGTCGGTCGCCAAAAGACTCTCAATGTCCGCCGCGCGTAGCACCAGGTTCGCTTCTCGGTTGATCTTGTCGACGATGACTTGGGGTATCGCCCTCGGTCCAACGAGTCCGTGCCAAACCACCGCTTCATAGCCTGAGATCCCTGCTTCAACCATGGTTGGAAGCTCTGGTGCGGCGGATATACGCCCCGGAGTAGTGACTGCAAGACCACGCAGCCTGCCGCTCTTGATGTGCTGCAACGTCGTTGCAACGCTACCGAATATCAATTGCACATTGCCGGCCATCGCATCCGTCAACGCCGGTCCTGTTCCCCTGTATGGA
>CANIIN010000388.1 GCA_947467405.1 Betaproteobacteria bacterium
GGGGATCAACCGCGTGGCATCCGGCGCCTACGAAATGGGCTTTGCCGACATCAATTCACTGGTCAAGTACCGTGACGACCCGCGCAACCTCGCGGTCAAGGCGGTGATGATGGTGTACGACACGCCGGCCTTCTCGATCATTTCGCTGAAGAAATCCGGCATCACCAGCCCCAAGGCCCTGGAGGGCAAGACACTCGGTGCGCCGGCAGCTGACGGCGCCTATGCACAGTGGCCGATCTTCGTGCAGGCCAACAAGATCGATGTGTCGAAGGTGAAGATCGACAACGTCGGTTTCCCGGTGCGCGAGCCGATGCTGGCGCAGGGGCGTGTGGACGCCATCACCGGCTTCTGGTTCTCTTCGTACATGAATCTTCGTGCGGCGGGTGTGCCGGCAGCTGACATCGAGGTGCTGCACATGCGTGATTTCGGTGTGGACCTGTACGGCAACGTCATCATCGCCAACCCGGACTTCATGAAATTCGATTCCAAGGCAGTCGCGGGATTCGTGCGGGCGACCATACGTGGTTTCCAGGAAACGATGCGGGATCCGGAAGCTGCCATGGACATGCTCATGAAGCGCAATCCGATCGCCAATCGGGCTGTGGAACTGGAACGGCTCAAGTTGGCCATGGAGAAGAATGTCGTGACGCCGGATGTGAAGAAGAACGGCCTCGGTGGCATCGACACCAAGCGCATGGATCGCGCCATCGACCAGATCGGGCTCACCTTCAAGTACACCAACAAGCCCAAGACGTCGGACATCTTCACGTCCCAGTACCTTCCGGCGCGTGAAAAGCGCCTGATCAAATAGTTTTCCTGATCAGGTTCGACTCATGGTCGTGATCGACAACTCGCGGCGCGCTTCGGCATGAGCGCGCTCGTCAGCCTGCAATCCGTTTCCATGGTTTATGGCCGTGGCGCGGATGCCGTGCGGGCGATCGAGGATGTGACACTGGATATCGCCAAGGGCGAATTCATTGCCGTGGTCGGGCCATCCGGTTGCGGCAAGAGTTCATTGATGAAGCTGATTTCCGGCCTGCATCTGCCGTCCGAGGGCAGGTTGACCATCGAGGGGCGCCCGGTTACCGGTCCGCTCAAATCGGTGGGCATGGCGTTCCAGAATTCCAACCTGCTGCCCTGGCGCAACGCGATCAACAATGTGCTGTTGCCGCTGGAAATCGTGCAGCCGCATCGCAGCCGCATTCGCAGTGAGCGGGCGCAGTACCGCGCTCAGGCCCTGAAGTTGTTGGAGTCGGTTGGCCTCGCCGGGTTTGCCGAGAAGCATCCCTGGGAACTCTCGGGAGGCATGCAGCAACGGGCCTCGATCTGCCGGGCGCTGATTCACGAGCCCGAGATCCTGATGCTGGACGAACCGTTCGGCGCGCTGGACGCATTCACTCGCGAGGAACTGTGGTGCACTCTGCGCGACATCCAGCAGCAGCGCAAGGTCACGGTGATGCTGGTGACGCACGATCTGCGCGAGGCGGTATTCCTGGCGGATACGGTATACGTCATGTCGAATCGTCCGGGACGCATTGTCATGCGCCGCGAGGTCGGTCTGCCGCGACCGCGCGATCTCGAGGTGACCTACACGCCGGAATTCCAGTCCATCGTGCATGACCTGCGCGCGTGCATCGGGGGGCGGCATTGAGCAGGCGGCGCGATGTCGTGATTCAGGTCGTGGCGCCGTTGCTCTTCACGGTGCTGCTGTTCGTCCTCTGGGAAGCGGTCTGCCGGATTTTCAAGCTGCCGCTCACGATTCTGCCGGCGCCTTCCGAAGTCTTCGGTTCGTTGTGGCAGTTCCGCGTGCCGATCTACGACAATGCGCTGGTCACGCTGTGGACCACGATTGCAGGTTTTCTGATTGCCACGGTGTTCGGTTTGCTGCTCGGTATTTTCGTGGGCTGGCATCGCACCGTGTATTCGGCGTTGTATCCGGTGATGGTCGGTTTCAATTCCATTCCGAAGGTGGCGGTGGTGCCGGTGCTGATTCTCTGGTTCGGGCTCGGCGAAGTGCCGGCGATCATCACGGCCTTCCTCATCTCATTCTTTCCCATCGTGGTGAATGTGGCGACGGGGCTGGCGACGACCGAACCGGAACTGGAAGATGTGTTGCGGGCGCTGGGCGCTTCGCGGCTGGATGTGATGCGCAAGGTCGGTATTCCGCGCTCCATGCCCTATTTCTTCGGATCGTTGAAGGTGGCGATCACGCTGGCGTTCGTTGGCGCGGTGGTCTCGGAGACGGTGGGCGCCAACAAGGGACTGGGCAAGCTGATGCTCGATGCGCAGTCGGCGTTTCAGGTGTCGATCGTCTTCGCCGGATTGCTGGTGCTGGCAGTGCTGGGTATCGTGCTGTATGCCATCACTGCCCTGATCGAAAAGCGCTTCACGCGCTGGGCGTTCCGCGGACAGCACCGCTGAGACGCTAAACGGCACCGATCTTACGGGGCGGGATGCCTGAAGAACCTCGCCAGTGCTTGATCTGCAAGCATTGCTCTGCGCCTTTGGCCAGTTAACGCTTGCGGAAAACCAGGTCCCAGACGCGATGGCCGAGGCGCAATCCGCGTGCCTCGAACTTGGTTTGCGGCCGGGATGCCGGGCGCTCGGCATAGCCGGCAGCGGTATTCTCGAGCGTCGGTTCGGCCGACAGGACTGACAACATCTGCGTCGCGTAGTCCTCCCAGTCGGTGGCTGTGTGGAAGTAGCCGCCTGATTTCAGACGCGACGCCACCAGGGCAAGAAGGGGAGGCTGAACCAGACGCCGCTTGAGATGCCGCTTCTTCGGCCACGGATCTGGAAAGAACAGATGCACGCCATCCAGCGATTCGGGAGGCAGCATGGATTGCAGGACATCCACCGCATCATGCTGGATGACGCGGATGTTCTGCAGATTTTCTTCGCCGATGCGCTTCATCAGGCTACCGACGCCGGGCGAGTGAACCTCGATGCCGAGGTAATCATTCTCCGGATGCGCTGCGGCGATGGTCGCCGTGGTCTCACCCATGCCGAAGCCGATTTCCAGAATGTGCGGGGCGTGTCTTCCGAACGCGGTGTCCAGATCCAGAGGCTTGTTGGCATAGGGGATGCCGAAGCGCGGCAACAGGTCGTCGAGGGCGCGCTGCTGGGCAATCGTCACACGTCCCTGCCGCAGCACAAAACTGCGAATGGCACGATGCGGTACCGCGTCACCTGCGGTGGTCTTGTCTTCTTCCTTCACTCAGGACGTCTTGGACGAAATCATTCCGCACACCGGGGAACTGGGTGCGGCGCTGTAGAGTTTCTTCGGCATCCGTCCCGCCAGCCAGGCCTCTCGTCCAGCTTCAACGGCTTTCTTCATGGCGCTGGCCATCAATATCGGGTCGCGCGCTGCCGCGATGGCGGTATTCATCAGTACGCCGTCGCAGCCGAGTTCCATGGCGATAGCGGCGTCCGACGCGGTGCCGACCCCTGCATCGACCAAGACGGGAATCTTCGCCGCTTCAATGATCAGCTTGAGGTTCCAGGGGTTGAGAATGCCCATTCCCGAACCGATCAGCGAAGCCAGTGGCATGACTGCGACA
>CANIIN010000389.1 GCA_947467405.1 Betaproteobacteria bacterium
AAGGTGCTGGCCAGCATGGAACGCGATTTTTCCCCGGCGCAGAGCTGGAAGCTGCAACTGGAGCGTGACGGATCCGGTGCGCAACACATCGTGTGGATCGGCGAGCGCGACGGCAAGCCGGTGCGTCTGACCGACGAGCCGGACGCGGGGTTGCTGCGCCGGCTGGGCGTGGGCCTGTTCTCGATCCTGCCGGGCATCGAAGACCTGCTGTAGCGACTGGTCGTCGACCGGCCCGGCTGCAAGACTCAGGAATCGCCGACGAAGGCCTTGACGCCGGTGTAGATCGACACTGCGGCGCTGGCGGCGGGCGTCAGTGTGGCGACCAGCTTGGTGATGCGCGCAATCATCTTCTGCAGGCCGAGTTCGCCGTCCTCGTGCGTGGTGAAGAGCTGCGCGACGAACAGCACCAGGCGATTGGGCTGACGCTGCGGGGACGTGGTGCGCACCGCGCGCTGCTTGCCCAGCAGCAGGCCGGTGACGAAGCTCAAGCCGATGCTCGCGGCGTATTCGATGAACTCGCGCCAGTCGCGCAGGTCTTGCGGCAGCACCGGCACCTTGTCCACATAGCCCGTTACCGCGCTCATGCCGAGCACCGCCGCGCAGGCAGTGATCAGCGCCAGCGCCACGGACACACCGAAGCGGCGTGGATGCCACACGTACAGCGCCACGCCGAACGGCAGCGGAATGAGCAGCGAGGCGATGCGCAGGTACAGGGGCTTCAGGTCGTACACCATCACGATCAGGCCGTGCGCCGCCAGCAGCAGCAGCAGCGTCAAGCCCAGCGTAATGAGCGCGCTGCCGACGTAGCTGCGCGGCGCGGCAGGCTGCGCACTGTCCGCCGCGGCCGTGTAGGCGGTGTGGGAAAGCGCGACCGCCGGTGCCTTGCGCAGCGCCTCCAGTTCGGCTTCCAGCCGGGCGATGCGTTCCTCGAAGGTCTTGCTGCCGGCGGTGGCGACATCCAGCAGTTTTTTTTCCAACGCATCGATCTTCTGCAGCAGCGGCTTGAACAGATAGAGGTCGCGCGTGCAGACCGGGCAGACCAGTGCGGCGTCGCTGATTTCAGAGGTGCAGTAGGGGCAGTGCATGCGCGCTCCCTGGTGGCGCGTTGGCAGGACCGCGGCGAACCGCGGCGGAATTCTTCTTGAGCATCGTGTCGGTTGACGCCCGGCGGCTGATCAACCGCACATTTCAGCCGGTCAATTCGTGACGTTGACGCTGACCACGGAACTGGTCTGGCGGCCTTCGTCGTCCTTCACCGTGACGCGGATCTGGTGTTCGCCCGGCGGCACGGAGGCCTTGTCCACCTCGACGCCATCGGCCTTGATGCCGCCCTTGATGCGATCGGTCAGGTCGACGGGCGGGTTCTTCATGTAGGTCAGCTTGACGCTGGACGGGTCGATCTTCGAGCCGCCGCGCGGTTCGAACGAGATCTTCAGGTCGAACGGACCCTTGATGGACTTGGCGGCCGGATCGGGTGACACCTGTTTGATGCCGGGGCCGCGCGTCACGCCGCGACTGGTGATCTGCCCGGTGGCGTTGGGCAACTTGGCTTCATCCGGCGTAACCAGCTGGATGCCCTGTGCCAGGGTGGTCGTGCTGAATGCCGTGAGTACCAGCAGCGTGGCGGTAGCGAGTTGGCGACGAATCATGGTGAATCTCCTTGAGGCGCTTGTTGCGGTGGGTCTTGCCCGGACACGCGGCGGATGGTCCGCCGCTGTGCACTTAACGCATGGACCAGGCTTCGGTTGAACGCCGCAGCGCGATCCTGACCGTGTCGAGACCCGGATTGTGCCTTGAATTGCGGAACGCCGAGATGCTTCGTTGGATCGAGCTAGTCGCCCACCAGCACGAACGGCGCCCAGAACAGCGGATGGGCGTAGGAATAGGCTGGCTTCTTCGTGACCGGATCGATGAAGCCGGGGCTGTCCAGCAGCGCCACCATGGCCGATTGCAGGCTGTCGGCTTTGGCGGTCGGCGCGCCGGCGGCATAGCGCTTGAACAGGTCGGCCATCATCACGCGTGCGGCAAGACTGTCCACCGGCCAGTTGGACACCAGCAGGGCGCGTGCGCCGGCATAGAAGAAAGCACGGCCGAGGCCGGATACCGCCTCCGATCCCGCGCCGTCGCCCGAGGCGGTGTTGCAGGCCGACAGCACCACCCAGTCGGCGTTCAGCTTCAGGGTGAGGATCTTGTCCATGGTGAGCAGGCCATCGCCGTCGATGCCGGCCACAGCCGGTGCCGTCAGCGCCAGCGCCGGTTGCATCAGGCCGTTCAGTTCTCCGGGCACCAGGCCGTGCGTGGCGAAATGGATGATGCGCCGGTCGGAGAGGTTCATCGTCGTGACGTTCTTCTCGTTGGCATCCTTGTGCAGCAGCAGGTCTTTCAACGGATCGGCGCCCAGCGTCTTGGCGATTTCAATCAACTCGTCGGCGGTATCCGGCAGGCGCGGCAGCAGCGCCAGTTCGGCGGAGTCGACGCCAGCCGTCTTGGGTGCGCTGCGCAGCTTGATGGGCCTGCCGCGGGTGGTCGTCGTGGAGTTGGCGGATACGGGTGCCGCGACCGGCGCAGCCGCGACCTGAATGGCTTCAGCCGCCTGCTCCTTCGAAAAATACGGATCGCCGATGCCGAGATACATGCGCCGCTCGCCGCGTGGCGCGGGCGTGCGACGCAGCGAGGCGAGTGCGGTCACCGAGGGCAGTTGAGTCAACGCAGCTTCGCGGATCAGCCACGGCACCTTCTTGTATTCATCGAAGGTGACGGTGCCCTTGTCAAGCGTGACGGCGGACGTCGGCAGCAGCCCGAAGGGTAACTGGCCGAGCGCCCCGTGCGGCACGATGAGCAAATGCTTGGCCGTACCCTTCCACGCGCCTTCGATCGGTTTCAGGAGCTCTTCGTAGAGCTTCGCCGCGGTGGCGACGTCGAAGGCGGGGATTTCCTCGACGCTGGTGGCCTGCGGATCGAGCGCCTTGCGCAATTGCTCGACGGTCTTGGCGATCTGTGCGCTGGTCAGCGCCACGCTGGCCAGCGTCGGCGCGCCCGCTTTCGGCACCGCCCAGACGAAGGCGGCATCCTCGCCGGCGTAAATCGAGATCAGTGTTTCGCCCTGGCGCAACGCCTGCTGTACCGAGGCCAGGGTGACCGGCTTGGGGTCGACCAGTTCGGCATAGGTCGGAAAGCGCCGTTCGATGTCGCGCTTCAAGTCGTTGCGCTCCTTGGTCAGCGCCTCGACGTCCTTGCGCATCTGCGCGATCACGCTCGGCAACTGTTGCGCCGGCGGTGCGGCCATCAGCGAGCGCAGGATGTCCGAGAGCGACGTGATGCGCCGCTGCGCATCCTGTTCCTTGCGCGCGAGTTCTGCGAGGGCCGGGTCGCTGATGGACGAGCGCGCGGCGCGGGCCGACAAAGCCCGCTGCACGTCGCTGCCGCGCGCCACGTCCGCCAGGCGAAAACTTTCCGCGACCAGGTCGATGCCCGGCACGGTCAATCCGGCACGGCGCGCCTGCGCCATCAGTTCGAGGTAGTTCTCGATGACGAATACGGTGCGGCGCACCTGGCG
>CANIIN010000390.1 GCA_947467405.1 Betaproteobacteria bacterium
ACGGCAGCGGCGCGGATGCAGGCCCCGCCCAGGAAACGGTCGATGCGATTCGCAGCGCAGGCGGCGAAGCCGTCGCTTATGTAGAAGACCTGAGCACCGAACAGGGCGCACGCGGTGCGGTGCGCGCCTGCATCGAATCCTTCGGCCGCATCGACGCGCTGGTGCACAACGCCGGCTTCACATTGGGCGGCATGCCGTTCGAGAAGGAATCGCTGGATCGCCTGGACAAACTGCTGGCCATCAACACGCGTGCCGCCTATAGCCTGACGCAGGAAGCCTGGCCCGTCATGCAGCAGCAACGCCATGGCCGCATCGTGATCGCCGCCTCCACCGCCATCTACGGCATGGCCGGCAGCATCCCCTACTCGACGGCCAAGTCCTCCTACATCGGCCTGACGCGCGGACTCGCAGCGGAAGGCGCCGCGCATGGCATCAAGGTCAATGCCATCGAGCCCGCCGGCGCCACGCGCATGGCCGAAAACCTGTCGGAGTCGGCATTCCGCGACTGGTTTCTGGCAACGATGAAACCCGAATTGGTCTCGCCACTGGTCGCGTTGCTGGCGCACGAGGACTGCCCGGTGTCGGGCGAATTTTTCGTGGTCGGCGGCGGTCGCGTGGCGCGCACCGTCATGGTCGAAACGCATGGCTACGTCAATCGCGAGTCGACGCCCGAGGATATCCTGGCTCACATGCCCGACATCATGAGCGACTCGCGGCATTATTTTCCGGCCGTGGGCGAGTCGGTGGTGAAGTACTCCGCGCTGGCACTGGGCTATGACATGGGCGAATCGGTCAGCGTCGCGGCCAAGGTGCCGAGCTGAACCGGACCTGATCGGTCCCGAACGACAACACGCGGCAAGCAACACGGGCAACAACCCGCGTCATTCATCGGCGCACACAACATCTGAAGGCAGGAGGATCCATGGACAACACCTTTGCAGCCATCCCCGAAGCAGTGAGGCCCTATGCCGGCCAGATCATGGACACCGACACCCACGAGTACACGCCGGTCAACCACTGGGTGGAGCAGTTCGGCTCCATCGCCAGTGACTTCGCGCATGCGCTGAACCAGACCCGCATGCCCATCCGCACCCCCGTCGTGGCCGACGACACGGCGGTCAACGCCGACACGGTATGGAAAACCAAGTTCGCCAGCGCACCGGGCGCATTCGACTTCCGCCGCCGACTGGAGGTCATGGACCTGACCGGCGTGCGCACGCAGTTGATGTTTCCAGGCAGCATCGGCCTCTATGCGGTGAGCTTCTATTTCCGCGCCGAGCAGTTCCCGGACATGTTCAAGAGCATCCAGGGCGACCGCAAGGGCTATGCGCGCAAGCTCATCAACGCGCATAACGACTTCTGCATCCGCACCTCGCGCGCATCGGACCGCCTGCGGCCGGTGGGCGTGGTGTTCTGCGAAACCGTCGAGGAACAATATGCCGAAGCCAAACGCCTGGTCGACAACGGCGTGCGCGGCATCTGGATTCCCAGCGCCACCCTGCCGGGCGGCGTGTCCCCGGCACACCCGGCGCTCGATCCGCTCTACTCGCTGCTGGCCGCATCCAATGTGCCGCTGCTGGCGCACGTCGGCGCCGATTTCGAATTTCTCAAGACCGGGGCCTGGCGCGACGCGCCGGCCTTCGTGGGCTGGAAGGCCGGCGAAGAATTCCAGATGGACCCGTGGACACTGTCCACCCTGCACCTCCCGGTGCAGAATTTTCTCGCCACCATGGTGCTGGGCGGCGTGTTCGAGCGCCACCCGACATTGCGCTACGGTTCCTGTGAGGTGACGGGGCAATGGGTCGGGCCACTGGCGCAGAATCTGGACTTCTGGCACGCCAACTCACGCAAGTTTTCACTCGGCAACATGGAGGGCGCCCTGCCCATCAAGTTGCAGCCCTCGGAATACATCCGCCGCAACGTGCGCGTGTCGCTGTTCGACATCGAGCCGGTGGATACCTACATCGACCAGTTCAACATGCCGGAAATCTATTGCTACGCCAGCGACTACCCGCACCCGGAAGGCGGCAAGGACCCGATGGGCGACGTCAGCGCCAAGCTGGCGCGCTTCGGGCCGGACATCCTGCGCAAGGTGTTCGTCGAAAACGGCCAGTGGCTGCTGCCGGACTGATCGGCGCCATACTCAGGCCGCTTGAAGCGTGCGAACTTGTCAGGCCTGAAAACAACAATGCCTTGAAGACGACCGACTGGCGGGCATCTCCAAGGCATTCGCCCCTGCATTACTGAAGCTTTCGACGGCACACGAGCGGCTCGCGCCGCCCTGCAGCCGTGTCGATCAAGCAGCAGACAACAGCCACTCCTTCATCTCCAGCTTCGCGAAGCGCTGGCGCTGCACCGGGCTGCTGCCCAGCCACGCCGCCAGCGTCAGCGCACGCTTCAGGTACAGGCCGATGTCGTAGTCGTCGGTGGTGCCGATGCCGCCGTGCAACTGAATGGCGTCGCGCGTGATGCGCAGCACCGCCTCGTTGCAGCGACTCTTGCAGCGCGCCACCAGCTTGATGCGCTCCGCCGCCGACGGGCCGGCCTCCAGCGCCGCAACAACCTCCGCCACGACCGCGGCCGCCAGTTCCTGCTGGATGTAGAGATCGACGGCGCGGTGCTGCAGCGCCTGGAAGCTGCCGATGGGCTTGTCGAACTGCACGCGGTTGCGCATGTACTCGACCGTCATGTCGAGCGCGGCGCGCATCACGCCCAGCATCTCGGCGCAGGACATCACCGTGGCTTCATCCATGGCGCGCTCGATGACGGCCTCGGCCGTACCCGGGGCTGCGGCCACCGCGTCAGCCGGCACCACGACATCGTTCAGCGCAAGCACGCCGATGGGCGTGGCGTCGGCGCGCCATTCGTAACTCACTTCCAGCCCCTTGGCATCACGCGGCACCCAGTACAGGCCCACCGCGCCGGACGGCTGAGCGGCTGCACTCACCAGGAATCCGTTCGCGCCACCGGCGCCCGCGACGAAACGCTTGCGACCGGTGAGGCTGACGTCGCCGCCCTGGGCGACGGCACGCGTGGCCGGCGCCGACGCGCCCAGCTGTCCGGCGTTTTCCTGCCAGGCCAGACTCACCTGCAGCGAACCGTCGGCGATCTTTGGCAGCAGCTTCGCCTTCAAGGCATCGTTGCCGCTGTGCTCCAGCGCACGACCGCCCAGCACCGTGGTCGTGACCAGCGGATCGGCGATCAGTCCGCGCCCCAGTTCTTCCAGCACGACCGCCATGGCCGAGAGTCCCAGACCCAGCCCGCCATGGGACTCGGGAATGAGGATGCCGTTCCATCCCATGCCGGCCATTTCGCCAACCAGGGCCTTGTCATAGCCAGGCGCGGTTTCACGCATCGCGCGCAGGCGCTTGTGGTCCGTCCACTTGCGCGTGAAGTCCAGCGCGCTTTCGCGCAGCATGGTGAGTTCGCTTTGTTGTTCGCTTAATTGTCCGCTTTGTTCGGTGTTTGCCATTTTGTCTTGTCCGTTGATTTTTGCCGTGTCGGTTTGCGTATCCAGGATGACTGATGCGTGCTGATCAGCTCGGCAGGTTCAA
>CANIIN010000391.1 GCA_947467405.1 Betaproteobacteria bacterium
GATGCCGGGCTGCGCGCCGAAGCGCGCCAGCACCGGCAACTGGCGCGTCAGCGACGAGCACAGCGAATCGATGGTCATGATGCGCAGGCGCGGCGCGAGCTCGGCGGCGCTATGTTTGCCGCCCGCGCCGTCCCCGTCGTCCGCGGTGAGGTGGATCATGACGCGCTTCTTCATCTCGGCGGCGGCCTTGCGCGTGAAGGTGATGGCCAGTACTTCCTCCGGCCGCTCCACGGTGCCGAGCAGGCGTGCGAAGCGCCGCACCAGCAGTTCGGTCTTGCCCGAGCCGGCTGGCGCCTGCACGATGAACGAACGCTCGGGGTCGAGCGCGTATTCGCGCGCCGCGCTGTCGGGTAGAACGATGTCGTCGCCGCTCATCGGTACCCCATCCGCGATGGACTGCCAATCTCAGACGTCATTCCCGCGAAAGCGGGAATCCAGTGTCGTTCCTGAAAGTCAAAGTCTCTGGATCCCCGCCCCCCGATTACTTCACTCGGGGGCAGGCTTCGCGGGGATGACGGGGTTGAGGCTGCAACTCGTCCCGCCTGTCCGATTGCCTCGGAATGCGCATCCGCATACGAGGCAATGCCTTGAAGATCGGCTCCAGACGGGCATCTACAAGCATTGGCTGGGCGGAGAATGTGCTTTCTCATGATGCCGCCTCCATGCCGCCGTCGCTGCCCGTGCCGTCTGCACCGTCGTCGCCTTCCAATTCCAGCGCCGAGAACTTTTCATGCACGCGGCATAGCGGCGCGAGGTCGCAGTAACGGCAGGTCTGCTGGCGCTGCTTGGGATCGACCGCCGCGTCGCCGGCGGCGAATTCGCGGCCGAGGTCGTCGACTTCTTCTTTCCACTCTTCGAGCAGGATCTTCCAGTCGTGATAGATCTTGACCTTGGGCAGGACCTTGTCGTCGCGCGAGAAACCCATCATGCGCATGTCGCCCTTCTTGATGCGGGCGAAGGCCACGGCGGTGATGTCCTCTGCCGCATTGACGGCGTACAGCGGCATCTGCGGATCGTCCGGCCGGTCGCCCTGCCAGGCGTTGGGCGTGACGCGTCCACTCTTGTAATCGATCAGCGCATGTCCGCCGCTGCTGAGCTTGTCCAGGCGATCGATTCGTCCCGACAGCGCAATGCCGCCGGCGATGAGGGCGCGTTTGTCTTCGCTGGCGACGACTTCGAAGTCGGGGCGTTGCCGCTCCACCTCCAGCCATTCCAGCGCCAGTCGGGCCAGGCGGGCACGCTCCAGTTCGGCGAAGCGCGGTTCGATCAAGAGATCGCGTTGCGCGCGCGCCACGGCGGCCGCGGCGGATTTCTCGATGATGGCCATGAGCGATTCGGATGAAGTCGCATCGAGTGTGGCCTTGTTCTTCAGGTCGTCCCAGATGCCTTTCATCAGCGCGTGCAGCAGCGTGCCGCGTGCGGCGGCGTCCAGCCCTTCGGCGGGCGCTTCCAGCGCCTGCGCGCCCAGGCGGTGATGCGCGAAGGCGCGGAACGGGCAGGCGGCCTGGTCGGCCAGCACGCGCGAGCCGCCATGCACCGGCGTGTCGCCCAGCGCCGGCGCCTGATCCGGGGAGTCCGTGGCGAGCGGCTCCAGCGCGCGCGCCGCGAACAGCAGGTCGCGGTCATCGGGATAGGCGGGCAGTTGCAGTTTTCCTTCGGGCTGCGCGGCGATGAGCGGACTGACCGGGAGTTCACGATCGTCTTCGCGCAGCGCGTGCGACAGCACCACTTCGGGCGCGGCGCCCAGCCAGTTGTCGGTGATGCGCCGGTCCAGCGCCAGCGCGCCGTCGGCGCTGGCTTCGGGAATGCCAGCCTTCTTCTGCAGCAGCGTGGGGATGAACGGATTGGGGCGCGCGGGGAGCGGCCAGGCTTCGTCGGTCAGGCCGCACACCCACAGGTGGTCGTGGCTGAGGCCGGCCGATTCGAGAATGCCCAGCACCTGGATCGGCGCGCTGCCGCTTTCTGGCTGGAACAACGTGTTGGCGCACAACCGGCGCAGTCGCGATAGCGCACCGCGCGCGCTGATGGCCGGCAGCACGCGGCCCAGACGCGCGAACTGCGCCAGCGTGTCCGTCCACTTGGCATGGGTCTGGTATTCGGCCGAGTCCAGCGTGCGCTCGCCGGGAAAGCCGGCGGCCTTCAGCAGGGACGCGAAATGCTGCGCCCAGTCCTCGGCGGTGCGCGTGGACTTGCGGCCCTCTCCTTGACCCGTGCCCTGACCCACGACATGGCTGCGCGCGCCGTCCAGCAGCGCTTCGAGATGACGTTGCAGCAGCGGCGCAGGCGCGCAGTCGCCGAGTTGCGCGATCAGGCGGGCCAGCGTCAGTCGTGGTGTGGCGATGCGGCGCCATTGCACGTCGATGCGCGCGCGCAGCATGGCCTCAGACTGCGCGCCGCCGATGAAGGGCGAGCGCAGCACGCGGCTGGCCAGCGCAAAGTCGCATTCACCTGTGGCCAGTTCGATCAGCGCCAGCGCGGCGTGCACGATGGCGTAGTCGGTGAGCGGCACGCCGATGGAGATGTTGAAGGCCGGCGCCGTCCGTTCGCCATCGTTGCCGCGGTTGCCGCTTCGTGCGTTGGCCTCGACGTCCGGCAGATGGCGCGCCGGCGTCAGCATGCGCGACAGCACACGCGCCACTTCCTTGCGGCGCTGCCGCAGATCCGGCACCACGATGCCGATGCGGCGCGGGGCGGCGGATGCGTTCACATCGTTGATGCCCGCCTGATTGGCTTGACCCGCTTCCAGTCGCGCACGCGCCCAGCGCGCCGCCGCCTCGAGTTCTTCGCGGGCCGACGCAAAGGGCCAGCGCCGCACGTCCGCCCGGCACGGATCCGCCGCGCAACGATGCAGTTCGGTGCCGCGCTCACGGCAGGCGTCGAACAACATCAGCGCCTGCGGCGGCAGGATGTCGAATGAATAGGCGGCGATCTGCCGCGGCGTCTTCAGGCGCCCATTCTTAAGCAGACCGGTCACCAGATCCGGCAGCCGCGCGGCGTCGATATGCCGCTCGCGCTCGCAACGCTGACGGTAATGCGCGGCCCATTTGGCGAAGGCCTCGGCATCCTCGTTGCGCGGGATGCCGTTGTTCAAGTCCAGCGCGGGTTCGGCAATGCGCCATTCGTGGCAGGTGTTCCAGGCCTGGCGCGCATCGGCCGCCGCCTGCGACAGGGCCAGCAGCTCGCCGCCGCCCCACGGGCTGGCTTCGATGGCCTGCTCCCACAGGCTGAGTTCCTGCGGTTGCGTGAGCAGGATGGGCAGGCGCGCCGCAGGGGTGGCCTCAGCGGCATACAGCGCCTCGTCATAGAGCCTTGTCACGAAGGCTGTCCAGGGCAGGATGTCGGCCGTCTCCCAGGTCGCGAGACCTTTTGCTGCCTGAGCCGCATCGAACTCGCGCAGCAGCGCCTGCGCGAGGCGCGCGTTCGGCGTGACCACCGTCATGCCGCCAGCGAGGCCGGCGGCGAGTCGGTCGAAGAGTACTGATTTGTCCAGGGCGGGAAAAATACTGTCGATGCTCATGGTCACACTGTAGCAGTCGTCTGGC
>CANIIN010000392.1 GCA_947467405.1 Betaproteobacteria bacterium
CCGCCCAGTGCGCCCATGAACATGAAGAACTGTGCGCCGCCGGTGACGGTGGCGATCGATCCCGGCGGCGAGATGCCCGCCAGTTCCGACAGGAACACGCCGTTCCAGGACACCGCCGTCGCGCCGGAGAGGGCACAGACCACGGCAATGACCGGCACCGCATTCGACAACGAAGAAGTCAGCGGCCCCAGCAGCGACACGCCGATGGCGCTGGCGCCGCCGGCGATGCCGAGCAGGCCCAGTTGCGTGCGCGGCGTCACCCAGAGATCAGCCGACACGCCCCACATGATGCGACCCAGCACGCCCACGCCCTGCGCAATGGCGTACACCAGGCCCGCGGTCACCAGCGACAGGCCGATCTCGATCTTCAGGTAAGAGACCAGGAACACCGTGAACGCCAGCTGGTTGGACGAAAAGCACAGCGACACGATGCCCATCTCGCGCAGCGCCGGCTGCGACCACACCAGTTTCACCGGCCCGGTGAAGTCGGACAGGCCGATTCGCGCCCGTCCGTTGCCGCCTCCCGCCGTCGCATCCTGCGCGGGCGGTAACGGCACCGACTTCTCCAGTCCCATGAAAATCATGAGGATGGAGTACGCGGCAATCAACAGGGCCAGCGCCAGCGTCGCCGCCTCCCAACTCAACATCAACAGCAGGGCCGGCAGCAGGGAGCCGGCCAGCGCCGCCCCGGCTGGCACGCCGGTCTGCTTGATGGAAAAAATGAACGAGCGCAATTCCGCAGGCGAGGCGTGAAACAGGATCTGCGAACTGACGGGATTGATCATGCCGATGCCCAGCCCGGTCAACATGCTGGATACGATCAGCAGCACGGACAGCAGCATGGCCGGCACGGCTGGAAACATCACGGACAGCCCACCCGATAACGCCATGCCAACGAGCGCCAGCGCGCAGATGAGGCCGGCGAGCTGGCAGACGCGCCACACGCCCAGGCGCGCCGTGAGCACGCCCGTGCTGAGGCCGGAAATCATCCCGCCGAGATAACTGAGCCCGACCATCACGCCCACGCCGGACGGCTGCAGGCCCATGTCCAGGGCCGCCACCGGCGCCAGCACCGACGGCACGGCTTGCGACATCGAGGACAGCGTCTGCAAACCGAGCATGGCGACCGCGGCCATGACGGCGGTACGCAGCGTGACGTCATGCGCCGGCGTGACAGCACTCATCGCTGCCACCCCGACTCTCGGCTCGCCTCAACGCAAACCGACACGCTGGTCGGTCGGTCGGCAGCCCTGCGCGGCGATGAATGAACGAAGGGGTCGAAGCCCCGCCAGCCTGGCATTCCTATTCCACTGCGATGGCGCCGGAGACGCTCACCGTGACCTGCGATAACCCGCCCTCGAGTTGCGGCGCCACCACCTCCGGCGCCGCGGCTGCCGACATGGCGCGCATCAGGATTGGCCGCGGCGGCACAAAGCCGCCGCTGGAAATCGACATGTTGCGCACGCGGTAGCTCGACCCACCCAGCGCCTGGCGCACGATGTCGGCGCGGGCGCGGAACGCCGCCACCGCCTCGGTGATCAATTCATTCTCGGCGGCGCGGCGCGCTTCGGGCGATACGCTGAAACTCATACCCGACAACTGCAGGGTGGACTGCAGCTTGCCGATCAGCGCGGCGCCGGCCTGAAAGTCGCGCGTCTCGAGCCGGATCTCGGCGCGCCCGCGCCAGCCGGTCAGCTTCTGGTTACGGTCGTTGACCGGATAGGTCTGGCTGTTGCCGGAGCGCACGCGCACCGTCTTGCTGTCAGCCGCGATCTTCAGCGCCTCGTTGATGGTGCGATTCAGGATATTGGACACTTGCGCCGCCGCGGCATCGGTCGCTTCCACATAGAGCTGCGCGGAGAGCGTGTCGTTCGGCACTTCGCGCTGCGCCTCGGCCTGCAACTCGACGAGGTTGCCGGGCTGCTGGCGCCAGGCCGGCGTGCCACGCTTCGTCGCATCATTGGGCGCCTGCGCCTGCGCCGCCGCCATCGACAGCAGCGCAATCAGCGCGCCCTTCATCAATGCATCGGCCAACATTCCGACAGCGCGCATCAATTGTTGACCCGTGCGAATTCGAAGCTCAGGTTGACCGGGCGCTTGGCGAGATTGGTCCACACCAGGCAGTAGTCCTGCGCGACCTTGGGCTGGAAGGTCCCGGAACCGATGGCGGACTTGTCCTTCTTCACCGGATGGAGGGTTTCCTTGCCCTCCACGTACTGGATGTCGAAATTGACGGCGCCCTCGGCGCGATACCAGTAGCGCAGGCGTTGCTGTGTCGACAGGGTGATGCACTCCTTGCGCGCCGACGAACTGCCCAGCGCAGTAGTGATGGATTTGACGTTGGCCGCCGCATGGGGGGAGGTACCCGCGGTCTGCGCGAGCACCTGCGGCGAGTCGAACGCCAGCAATGCGATCAACGCGCATTCTGCCGCCCGCGACGCGCCACGAAACCTGCGTGACTGCAGGTCATGACAAGCGTTGAGGATCGGATTTTTCATGAGCACCTCGTTGTGGAAGACGGCATGCGCTCATTCCGCGCGTCATTGGCCGTCGATGCCGGCTATCGTAACCGATTGCGCCACGCCGGCTGCGGCCGGTCCGGCTGAGTCGTTGAAAGAATGCACGGGGGCCTGCAGATGGCCAGCTGGCGGGGTTTTCCGGGCAGTTACCCCTTGCGTGACGCCCTCGATCAGCACACGCCTGTAGCCGGTCAACGCACCCTGCCTGATTCGTGCAGCCGGATCAGGGCTTGGGAATACGCAAGCGGCTGATCATCAGCGAACCCGACAAGGCGAACAGCAGGACCAGTGGATGCAGCGTGTATCCCGCCAGCATGATCTGGCCGAACCACAGGTTCTCGCGCACCGCGCCGAACCACGCTGCCATGGCCATCAGCAGCACCAGCAGGATGGAGGTCGGAATCGGCGTTCCCTCGAAGAAAGTCACCTTGCCGCTGCCGGCCGAGAACTCCTCGGCCGTGACGTTGTAGCGCGCCAGGCGCGACACGCCGCAGGCGACAAAGTAGGCCAGCACGATGCGGTCGTACAAACCCTGCATGCCCACGCCGTAAGCGATGATCGCCGGCGCCACGCCGAACGAAATGACGTCGGCGAGCGAATCGAGTTCACGCCCCAGCACCGACGACTTCTGCCGCCAGCGCGCGATGCGCCCGTCGAGGATGTCGAAGACCAGGGCGGCCAGCACCAGGCCGCAGGCGAAGTACACATGCCGCACGTCGCCGGTCTCGAGAAAGGTCATGGTGGAAAACAGCGCCCCGATGCCGCAGACGGCATTGCCCAGCGTGAACCAGTCCGCCAGATGGAACTCACGGATCATCGAGAAAGGCTTGGGCCGCCCATTGGCCGCCCCGGATCGCGTCCCTTCGGTGTTCGTCCCGCTGGCGTCCGTCGATTTTGTCGTCATGGAATGCGTTCTCCTGGCCGGTTCATGGTCCGAATCTGCCCCCCCGAGTCTGCCCCCATTGACCCGACATGGGGAAACCGCTGCGGGGAAATATTCCGGATTGCCCATTGTCACGCAC
>CANIIN010000393.1 GCA_947467405.1 Betaproteobacteria bacterium
CGCGCGCGTAGCGCGGCGATGGACGCCGTGTTGACGATGGCGCCGCCCGTGCCCTGCGCGATCATCTGGCGCATGACGACCTTCAGGCCGAGGAAAATGCCGCGCGCGTTGACGGCGAACACGCGGTCGAATTCCGCGACCGGCATGTCGGCGATGGGCATCTGCTTCTTTTCCAGGATACCGGCATTGTTGTGAAAGAGATGCACGCCGCCGAAGTGTTTCACGGCCGCGGCCACGTAGGACTGGCATCCCGCTTCGGTTGAGACGTCGGCGGCCACGCCGATCACGCGCCCATCGGTAAATTGCGCCGCGACGGCAGCGATCTTGTCGGCCTGCACATCCACCGCGACCACGCTGGCGCCGTCCTCATGCAGTCGTTTCACTACCGCCAGGCCAATGCCGCCGGCGGCGCCGGTGACGATGGCGACCTTGTTGTTGAAGCGTTGTGCCATTTTCGATGGTCTCCCTGTTGTGTGTGTCTGTGCGTGTGACGCAGGCTTGTCGTGAACTTGCGTGGACTTGTGTGGACTTGACTACTGGGGCTCGTACTTGGCGAGTCGCGCAGCCTCGGACCAGAACCTGATTTCCGCGTTGTATGCCTTCATCAAATCGTCCGGCGTGGATCCCAGTGGTTCGGCGCCTGCCATGCGCATCTGCTCGATGACCTCCGGGCCAGCGACTGCCGTTCTGACTTCATTACTCATTCTCTGCACGACATTCGCAGGGGTTCCCATTGGCGCCCAGACTGTGAGCGGCAGCGCCACATCGAAATTCGGGATGCCTACTTCGCCGGCCGTGGGCAGGGATGGCATCTGTGCTGTGCGCGCCGGTGCAATGAACAGGGCGCGGATCTTGCCTGCCTGCAGGTAGGGCATGTAGGCAGGGAGGCTGTCCAGCGACATGTCGATTTCTCCTGCCAGCAGCGCGGTGGACACCGGCCCCGCGCCCTTGTAGGCGATGTTCGCGTACGTGATGCCGGTCTTGACCTTGAGAACTTCCATGGCAAGGTCATTGCTCGAACTGGGTGATCCGAAATTGAGCTTTCCCGGATTTGCCTTGGCATAGGCAATGAGTTCCGGCAGGGTCCGCACCGGCAGATCGGCCTTGACGAACATGGCCCATGGCGATACCGAAACATTCGAGACGGGGACCAGATCCTTGCCGCCGACCACGGCGCCGTTCTTGATGAAGAACGGCGCAATGATGGTGACGCTGCCGAAGAAGTAGGTGTAGCCGTCGGGCTCTGCCTTGGCGACGGCGTTGGCAGCGATCGATCCGCCCGCCCCGGGCCGGTTCTCGATGACGACGGGCTGTCCGACAGACTTTTCCACCGACCGGCCGACCAGTCGGGCAAAGATGTCGGTCGAGCCGCCGGGCGCGAATCCGACCAGGAATCTGATGGGTCTGGCGGGAAAGGACTGGGCGACCGCCGGACTGGATGCCGTCAGTACTGTTGATGTGGCGAGTAAGGCAAGCAGTGCAACGACCATTCTGGTTGTCTGCGGCATGGTTTTCTCCTCCTGATGTCGGGTTCGCCCTCTTGGTGCGGTACGACGCAAAGCCAGTTCTGGCTGCATCATAGCCCTGCGCGGAAATGCTGCAGTGCAATCCGGCTTTGTCTTGAAGAAGTATTTTCCGGTTGCGGTTCGGCCGCATTCTGCCTAAGCTTGCTTCTCACTTTACTGATCAGTAAAAAGAGCGCAAAGCGCCTGGAGGAGGAGTTTGGAAGCAGTCGTTGACAGGCGTTCGCCTTGGAAGGCGTTGCGCTATCGCAAATTCGAGGCAGCCACCAAGCGAGACGCGGTGCTGCGCGAAGCGGCGCGCACGTTCAACGAGAAAGGTTTTCATTCCTCCTCGCTCGATGAGCTGGCCGAGCGCTTGCATGTCACCAAACCGACCCTCTACTATTACTTCCGCAGCAAGGAAGAAATCCTTTATGAATGCCTGTTGCGCGGCCTTGGTGAACTGGAAGAGGCCGTCGATGCGGCGCTGATTGCATCCGGCAGCGGGCTGGAACGCTTCGTCGAGGTGATGCACGGCTACGCCGGCATCGTGCTCGGAGATTTCGGCTACACCACCGTGCATATCGGTCAGGATCCGCTCAGTCCGCAGCGTCGCGCGCAGGCGCGTCGCGTCGAGCGGCGCGTTGCGCACAAATTGCAAAGCCTGATTGCCGCGGGGATTGACGATGGTTCGATCGCGCCGTGCGATCCGAAGATCATGGCCTCGACGTTCGCGGGCGCATTGAACTGGATTACGCGCTGGTACCGGCCGGACGGCGCCATGAGTGCAGACGACATCACCGGGCAATGCGTGAACCTGCTTCTGGCGGGATTCGCGCCGCGAAACGAGGCATCGTTTCCCGCGGGGCGAAGAAAGAGTCGGGTCAAGTAAGCATCAAGGAGTTTTTTTGGTACGCTAGACGAGTTCTTAAAAGGAGGAACACAGCATGGGTATCTCTAGACGCAAGATGTTGCAAGGTGCGGCCGCGGCCGCAGGTGTGTCGGCCATCGGTGCGCCGGGACTGCTGCTCGCGCAGAATCAGCCGATCAAGATCGGCGTGGCTTATGCGCTGTCCGGGCCGGGTCAGGTCAACGGCGACATCCTCCTGAAGGGCACGCAGCTCGCGGCGGCGGCCTACAACAAGGCGGGCGGGTTGCTGGGGCGCCAGATTGAACTGGTGGTGCGCGACGACAAGTTCACCGGCGCCGGTTCGGTGGCGGCGGCGCGCGAATTGTCCGGCCTGGGCATCAACCTGATGATCGGCGGCTCGCAGACCGTGACGGCGCTGGCGCTGCTGCCTCTGCTGCAGGAAATGAAGATGCTGTTGCAGATCCCCGCCGCGGCGGGCATGGCCATCACCCACGAAGCCTTCTCGAAGAATGCCTTCCGCACCGCTTCCAATGTGTACGTGCTGTATGGCGGCTTGGGCAAGGCGATGGCCGAGCGTTTCCCCAATGTCATGAAGTGGCAGGCCATCGTGCCGGACAGCGCCTTCGGCCGCGATGCCGGCCGGCTCTGGAGCACCTTCCTCAAGCAGAACCATGCCAAGCGCAATGACAAGGCGTTCGAAGTGCGCGACATGATGCTGGTCGGCGCGACGCAGAACGATTTCCGCCCGCAGATCAACACGCTGATGAATTCCGGCGTCGAGGGCATCTTCTTCGCCGCCGTGGGATCGCCCGAGCTCACCTTCTTCCAGCAGGCACGCTCCGTGGGCCTGGACAAGAAGTTGAAGTGCATTTCCGAGGCCGGTGGCGACGCGGTGGCCAAGTCGCTGGGCAAGGACATGCCCGCGTCGTTCTGGGGTCCGGTGTTCTGGCCGTACTGGGTCGAGCCGTACAAGAGCATGAAGCAGGGCCAGCAGCTCTACAAGGACTGGGTGGCCATGACCAAGGATCCGTTCCCGCCGTCGCTGATCAACTACGCCTACAAGGGCGCCCAGTCGCTGTTCGAGGGCATCAAGAAGGCCAAGTCCACCGAGACCGAGGCCGTGATCAAGGCCATGGAAGGCCTCACCTGGGATTCCA
>CANIIN010000394.1 GCA_947467405.1 Betaproteobacteria bacterium
ACCAGCTAGACCACCGTCCACGCAAGTGTCTCGGCTACCTCACACCACATGAGGTACTCTTCAACCTCAAGCCCACACCCGTCGCACTTCGAACTTGAATTCACAGATTGCTCGAAGAAGCCCGCCAGATAAGGCTTTCCGAGCAACTCGCCAGCCAGGAACGGCAGCTTGCGGAGCGCTGTACGCCCTGGCGGACAACGGCCGATCAGGCTCCCGGCGTCCAGATTTTCGACTTGGCGCCGGCCAGTTCCAGCATCAACTCATTCAGGCGCTTCACGAACACGGCCGGATCCTCGAGGTTGCCGCCCTCGGCCAGCAGCGCCTGATCGAACAGCACGTGCGCCCAGTCGCCAAAGCGCGGCGGAATCGTCGAACCGTCTCCCAGTTCATCGCGCAAACGCTGTATCAGGGCATGTTCGGGATTGATCTCGAGAATGGGTTTGGCATCCGGCACCTTCTGCCCAGCCGCCTTGAGTATCCGTGCGAGGTTGCCGCCCATGTCGGTTTCGTCCGCCACCAGACAGCACGGTGACTCGGTGAGGCGCGACGTCACGCGAACATCCTTGGCCTGATCAGCCAGGGCGTCCTTCAGCTTCTGCACCAGGCCGGTCATGCCACCGGCCAGTTCCTCGTGTTTCTTCTTCTCTTCTTCGCCGCCCAGCTTGGCGATATCGAGATCGCCGCGCGCCACCGATGCCAGCGGCTTGCCGCCGAACTCGTTGAGGTGTGCGACCAGCCATTCGTCGACGCGCTGCGACAGGATCAGCACTTCCACTCCACGTTTGCGGAAAGCCTCCAGATGCGGACTGTTCTTCGCGGCGGGGAAGGTATCTGCGGTCACGTAATAAATCTTGTCCTGCCCCTCCTTCATACGCGCCACGTAGTCGGCCAGCGACACGGTCTGCTCTTCGCTGTCGGTCTGCGTGGTGGAGAAACGCAACAAACCGGCAATACGCTCGCGGTTGGCGTGATCCTCGCCAATGCCCTCCTTGAGCACCAGGCCGAACTCCTTCCAGAAAGTCGCGTACTTGTCCTTCTGGTTTTCCGCCAACTCTTCCAGCAGGGACAGGACTTTCTTGGTCGAGCCGGAACGGATGGCGTCCACATCCTTGTTGCCCTGCAGGATCTCGCGCGACACGTTGAGCGGCAGGTCATTGGAATCGATCACCCCGCGCACGAAGCGCAGATAGGCCGGCATGAGGTTTTCGGCATCGTCCATGATGAACACGCGGCGCACATAGAGTTTCAGCCCGGCGCGGTGCTGCCGGTCCCACATGTCGAATGGCGCCCGCGACGGCACGTAAAGCAGTTGCGTGTACTCCTGGCGACCTTCGACACGCGCATGCGTCCAGGCCAGCGGCGGCTCAAAGTCATGCGCCACATGCTTGTAGAACTCCTGGTACTGCTCTTCGCTGATGTCGTTCTTCGACCGCGCCCACAGCGCGCTGGCCTGATTCACCGTGGCTTCCAGCCCGGTGCCGACCATTTCCTTCTTTTCCTCATTCCATTCCAGCTTCTGCATGGCAATGGGTATGGCGATGTGGTCCGAGTAGCGTCGGATCAGGCCCTGCAGGCGCATGTCATCCAGAAACTCGTCCTCGGCCTCGCGCAGATGCAGGATGATGTCGGTGCCGCGACTGGCTTTCTCCATGGCCTCGACCGTGTATTCGCCCGCTCCTTCCGACTCCCAACGCACGCCTTGATCGGGTGCATCGCCCGCGCGGCGGGTCACCAGCGTGACGCGATCGGCAACGATGAACGCGGAATAGAAGCCCACGCCAAATTGGCCGATCAGGTTGGCGTCGCGAGCCTGGTCACCCGACAATGACTGGAAGAACTCCCGGGTGCCCGATTTGGCGATCGTGCCCACGTTGGTGATGACCTCGTCGCGCGACATGCCGATGCCGTTGTCGGAAATGGTGATGGTGCGAGCCGTCTTGTCGAAGGCCACGCGGATCTTCAGTTCGGTGTCGGAGCCAATCAGGTCCGGCTTCGACAGCGCCTCGAATCGCAGCTTGTCAGCCGCATCCGACGCGTTGGAGATCAACTCACGAAGGAAGATTTCCTTGTTGCTGTACAGCGAGTGGATCATCAGGTGCAGCAGTTGCTTGACCTCGGCCTGGAATCCCAGGGTTTCGCGACCGGCTGAGGATTCCTTGCCGGCGGTATCGGTAGTTGCGTTCATTACGTTGATTCCATTCCAGTTATTCTTGAAGACCCGGCATCCTAACGCGGCGCGGGCCGGGCGGGAAACAATCCCTTACGTCATGACAGACTGCACTCAGGCAGTATCTGAAATGGGGGCTGAACGACCTGTTTTCAAGCCCTTGCGCAACCGGCTGAACTGATGGGTAAGATTGCGGTCTGACCCATTGCTTGCGGCGCGGTGTTCGCACGGCTCGACCCCGCACTTTCCGCGCCAAATGCCGCACCAAACGAATTGCATCACGCCGAATGGCGTCACGCTTTGAATCGAGGCTGCCCATGAAATTCCCACGCGTTACATTCCTAGCTGCCGTCATGCTGTCCTCGGCCATGGTGGCGGGTCATGCCGCGACCGGCCCCTCCGCCGGTGGCAAGGCCGCTGCTGCTTCCACACCGACCGGCAGCGGAAGTGCCGCAATCGACAGGCTGCCGCGTGGTCTGAGCCGTATCACCAGCGTGGAAGGCATCACCGAATATCGGTTGGAGAACGGTCTGCAGATCCTGCTGCTGCCGGACCAGTCCGTCGACACCGCCACCGTTGCCATCACCTACAAAGTCGGCTCTCGCAACGAGGGATACGGCGAGTCCGGCATGGCGCACCTGCTGGAGCACCTGTTGTTCAAGGGCTCGCCAAAGCATCTCAACATCAAGAACGAGTTCCAGAGTCGCGGCGTGCGCTACAACGGTACCACTTCCAGTGATCGCACCAATTACTTCGAGACCTTCCAGGCCACGCGGGCCAATCTCGAGTGGGCCATCGACCTCGAGGCGGATCGCATGGTGCGTTCATTCGTCTCGAAAAAGGACCTCGACTCCGAAATGACCGTGGTGCGCAACGAATTCGAGTCAGGCGAGAACAGCCCGTTTTCCATTCTGCGCGAACGCGTGGCCGCCAGCGCCTATGTGTGGCATGGCTACGGGCGATCCGTGATCGGGGCGCGCTCCGACATCGAGAACGTGCCCATCGAGCGTCTGCAGGCCTTCTACCGCACCTACTACCAGCCCGACAACGCCGCCATCGTGATTGCCGGACGGTTCGACACCGCCCACGCCCTCAAGCTGGTCGCCGAGCGCTTCGGCCGCATAGCCAAACCGAAACGCGAACTGCCCAGGACCTACACCACCGAACCGACTCAGGACGGCGAGCGCACCGTCACCCTGCGACGATCGGGCGATGTGCAATTGGTCAGCGCGCTGTACCACATCCCGCCCGGCGCCGATCAGGACTACGCCGCCGTTGACGTCCTGGTTGCCCTGCTCTCCCACGTCCCCACCGGCCGACTGCAGAAATCGCTGGTCACGCCGGGCAAGGCGAGTTTCGT
>CANIIN010000395.1 GCA_947467405.1 Betaproteobacteria bacterium
AACTGGAGGAAACATGAGCGAAACAAAAAGCAACAAGGCCACCACCGCCACCACCGCCACCACGGCGACGACTGCGGGCCGCATCACCGACGCCGACATCGAGCGCGCGCGAGCGCAGATCGGCATCGCGCGGCCGCCGCGCTCGCCGCGCCACGAACCGGTGCCGTCCGAAAACGGCATCTCGCACTTTGCCTTCAGCTATGGCGACGACAATCCGCTTTGGCACGACGCGGAGGTCGCGCGCCGCACGCGCTGGCGCGGCCAGATCGCGCCGCCGGGCTTCCTGGACAGCTGCGGCGTGGACGAGACGCCGGCGTCAACGCCGGAAATCAAGAAGCTCTTTGCCGGCCTGTTCCGCGGCGTGGGCGAGTACCACTCGGGTACGCGCTGGGAATATTTCCGGCCGGTGTCGGCGGGCAGCGCGGTGTTCTTCAATCGCGTGGTGTCCGGCGTGGACGTGCGTGAGGCGAGCAAGTTTGCCGGCGGCCGCTCCGTGCACATGAGTTACCAGCAGCTCTATGTGGATCGCTTCGGTTACCCGCTCGGCGTGGACGAAAAGCTTTTCATCAGCGCCGAGCGCGGCGGCTCGAAGAAGGCCGGCAAGCATGCCGACATCACGCCGGCGTCATACAGCGACGAAGACATCGCCACCATCGATTCCATCTACGCCGCCGAAACCATCCGCGGTGCGACGTCGCGCTGGTGGGAGGATGTCACGGTCGGCGCGACCATCCAGCCACTGGCCAAGGGGCCGCTGCTCATCACCGACATCATGGCCGACCATCTCGGTCGCGGCATGGGCCACTACGGCCACGGTCCGCTGCGCTACGGCTGGAAGCTGCGCCAGCGCATGCCGAATTTCTATACCAAGAATTCCGCCGGCATTCCCGATGTGGTGCAGCGCCTGCACTGGGAGGCCGAATGGGCCGGCCAGCTCGGCCTGCCGATTCCCTACGACTACGGCTTCATGCGCACGCTGTGGATGGGGCACGCCGTCACCAACTGGATGGGCGATGACGCCTGGCTGTGGAAGTTCCAGGACCAGCTGCGCGGCTTCAACTTCGTCGGCGACTGGCATCTCATCGAGGGCACGGTCATCGACAAGCGCATCGACCAAGGCGTCGACGGGGCGCACTGCGTGGCCGAACTGGAAATTACCGGCACCAACCAGCGCGGAACGCAGACCTGCCGCGCCACGGTGACGGTGATCCTGCCGTCACGCGAGCATGGGCCGGTGGTTCTGCCGACGCCGCCCCAGCATCTGCTGCGGCGTGGTGCGCAGATGGTGACGCTGCCCGCCGAGCAGCGCCGGCCGCGACAGCGCTAGTGTCCCGAATTTGAAGTTCGTTGAATCATTGGCGCTGTCATTCCCGCCGCATCTCGAGACTGAGCGGGAACCCAGTGCCTTGAAAAGCCGCTGGATTCCGGCTCGCCGCTGGCGCGTCGTCCGGAATGACGGGTGAAAAAATCAGCAATGATTTGCCGACTCACGACACTGGACGGCTGTCGAGCAGTTCATTCACGGCGCAGCCTGCGTCAGGGCTTCGCCTTGGGCGCAGCGCTTTCCCACGCGAAGGCCACGCGCGTGTAGTCGGAGCCCTGTTCGATGAACTCCGCCAGGCGTATCAACCGGGTGCGGTCGCCGACCATGAGTTCGCAGATCTGTCCCGGCACGAAGCTGTTCGGCTCCAGCAGCATCACCGGGTGATCGTGCGACTTCAGCGCATCCGGCAGCAGTACGGCGCGCAGGTATTCATAGGTGAACGATCCCGTCGAGGATTCCCAGTTCGACGCTTCCGCCCCCGCCTTGCCGATCACCCGCAGCCACACCGACATCGGCTTCTTGGACAGCACCTGGATGCCGCAATGGCAAAGGCCGTGCTCATCGGTGGACAGGCGCCGGATGGCGCCCACCCACCACGGCGCGGCTTCGCTCTCGCGCAGTCCGACCAGCACGCCGGGTTCGGCCCACTTGCCCTGGCCGGCCGGCAACTCCACGCCCATGCCCCAGTCGCTGCGGTCCTTCTCGTTCCAGGTCTCCGGCGTGGATTCGATGTCCTCGGCGGTGAGTTGCAGGCGCGCCTTCTTCTGCGCCTCGACTTGCAGATCGTCGTCCACTTTGGCGCCGGCGTCGATGGCCGTCACGCGCTGGCAGATCGGACGGTAGCCGCGCACCACCGACAGCGCGACGTTGGCCACGCTGCGCGCGTAGTGCCGGCGCGGCGGCGTGGTGCCGAGGTAGCTGCGCAAATGGCGGATGACGCTGACGATCTGCGCCGGCGTGTATTCCGGCCCGAAGCGCAGGTCCTCGGACAGCAGGTCGGCATCCGACAGGTTCTCGATCTCTTCCATCTTGGCCAGCGCCTGTCCGGCGCCAAAGTAGCGCTTGGCGGGCGCGGCCGGTTCCTGCTCGCGCGGCGTGTAGGGCGGGCCGCCGGCCGAGAGATCGATGATGAAATTGCAGTCCGGCTGCGGCGTGCGCGACCAGGCGAACGACACCGTGAAGCGATGCAGGATGCGCCACGCCAGTTCGATCTGCTCCGCCGGCAGTTCATCCGCGGCGCACAGCGCCATGCACAGGGCTTTCAGCAGTTCGCCGCGCGGCGTGGTGTGCACCTCATGGGGATAGATGATCACCTGATGGTCGTCGAGGTGCGCGACCTCGATGAATGCGAACGGGTGATAGAGGTTGGCCCAGATCGAGGCGGGAATGCCCAGGTAGGCGAGGGAGCGCGTGCGCGCCGCTTCGCCGGCGGCGCGACAGGAGCGCGCCGCCGCCAGCGACAGCGCGTCATGCATGCGCTCGGCCCCGCGTTCGCCGTGCTCGTTGTCGGACACGCAGCGCCCGTACGCGCCGGACAGGTTGATCCAGTAGTTGTACAGCACCTCAATGGTCTTTTTCTGCTCGCGGTCGCGCACGTGCAGGTGGGCGAGGCAATTCTTCAGCAGTTTCGCGATGATCGGTCGGGCGAAGTCATCGATGATCCGCACGGCGATGAGCCGGTCGTCGCAGGCGAACCCGTCGGCGTCGCGCAGCGTGCCGGCCCAGTGCGCCAGTTGCGCGGCGGCGTCGAGCGGCTTCTCGGTCTTGAGCGGCAGCAACGCTTCATGGGCGCCGGCCGCAGTGGCCATCGGGTGGTCGGGCTTGGGTTCGAAGAGCTTGAAGAGGTCCATGGGCTCAATGCAGGGTGGCAGGGCGATTCATTTGGAAGTACAGATCAAGTTCAAAAAGCGAGAAAACGCGCATCATGCTTCCCTCTGAAGCGGGGGACTTTCCAGGGGGCCGTGCCCCCTTGATCAATGTCTCCTTTTTTAACCCTGCCGCCGGGGAACTGCAAGTGTGGCCGCTTGGTGGGGCGACCATCGCACTGGGGCGATGCCCGAAGAACAAGGACTGGTGCGGATCTTCGGGTAGTCTGTGAATTCAAGTTCGAAGTGCGACGGGTGTGGGCTTGAGGTTGAAGAGTACCTCATGTGGTGTGAGGTAGCCGAGACACTTGCGTGGACGGTGGTCTAGCTGGTGT
>CANIIN010000396.1 GCA_947467405.1 Betaproteobacteria bacterium
GATGCGGCCGTCATCGGCGTGACGCATGCGGAGTTTGGCGAAGAGGTGAAGGCGGTAATCGAGTTGCTGCCGGGGCAGTCCGGCAGCGAAGCGCTGGCCGCCGAGATCATCGCCTTCTGCCGTGCCAACCTGTCGCACTTGAAGTGCCCGCGCAGTGTGGACTTCGTGGCAAGCCTGCCGCGCCTGGAAAACGGCAAGTTGTTGAAGCGCCTGCTGCGCGATCGTTATGAGCAGGGCCAGTCATTAATCCAGATCGAGAGAGACCTGAAGTCATGAGCACATCGTCGCAAAATCATATCCGCACCGTCTTCCGCGAGGACCACGAGCAATTCCGCACCCAGGTGCGGCGTTTCATCGAGCGCGAAATCCTGCCCAATCATGCGCAATGGGAAAAGGACGGCTTCGTGCCGCGCGAGGCCTGGGCCAGGGCCGGCAAGGAAGGGTTGCTGCTGTGCGCCGTGCCGGAGCAGTGGGGCGGCGGTGGCGGTGATTTCGGTCACTCCGCCATGGTGGTCGAGGAACTGTCTCATGCACTGGCGTCGGGGCCGGGCTTCACGCTGCACTCCGACATCGTGGCGCCCTACATTCTGGCGTACGGCTCGGACGAGCAGAAAGGCCGCTGGCTGCCGCCCATGGCGCGCGGCGAGAAGATCGGCGCCATCGCCATGACCGAACCGGGCATCGGCAGCGACCTGAAGGCGGTGCGCACCACGGCACGTCGCGAAGGCGATCACTTTGTCCTCAGCGGCGCCAAGACCTTCATCACCAACGGCTGGAACTCCGACATCGTGATCGTGGTGTGCAAGACCGATCCGGCGGCCGGCACGCGCGGCATCAGCCTCATCATTGTCGAATCCGGCATGGAGGGCTTTCGCAAGGGGCGGCGCCTGGAGAAGATCGGCCTGCATGCGCAGGACACCTCCGAACTGTTCTTCGACGATGTGAAGGTGCCCGTCGCCAATCTGCTCGGCGAGGCCGGCAAGGGATTCGGCTACCTCATGCACCAGTTGGCGCAGGAACGCCTGATGATCGCCATGCGCGGCCCGACGGTCATGGAAGCCATGCTCGCGGAAACGATTGCCTACACGCGCCAGCGCCAGGCGTTCGGCCAGTCCGTCTTCGATTACCAGAACACGCGCTTCAAGCTGGCCGAACTCAAGACCCGCACCGTTGCCTGCCGCGTGTTCGTCGACCACTGCCTCGCGCTGCACCTCAAGAAAGAGCTGTCACCTGAGATGGCGGCCATGGCCAAGCTCTACGCCACCGAGGCGCAGGGCGAGGTGGTCGACCAGTTGCTGCAGTTGTACGGCGGCTATGGCTTCATGCGCGAGTACCCGATCGCGCGCGCCTACATGGATGCGCGCGTACAGCGCATCTACGGCGGTACGTCCGAGATCATGAAGGAAATCATCGCCAGAACCTTGTAGATCCTTATCTGGAGCCGATCTACAAGGCATTGCTCAGGGGGGCGAGCCGCGGAAAACGCGGATATCCGCGGATAACCCTCGGCTATCAGAGCGTCGAACGCTTCAAGTCCGCGATCATCCGCGTTTTCCGCGGCGTCCTGTTGGGTGGAAGCTACGCCTTGACGATCAGCGCATCGACCGCGACGATGCGACCACCGGAACAGATGAGCGGATTGACATCCAGTTCGGCAATGCGGTCCTTCTGGTCGGTCGCGAATTCGGACAGCCGGCAGATGATGTCGGCGAGCTTGTCCTGATCCACCGGCTCGGAGCCGCGGAAGCCGGTGAGCATGGCCTGCGCTTTGAGGCGCGACAGCATGCCGCGTGCATCGGCGTGGTTCACCGGCGCCAGATCGACCGAGGTGTCCTTCAGCAACTCCACCAGAATGCCGCCGAGGCCGGCCACGATCAGCGGACCGAACAGCGGATCGATGCGCGCACCGACCATGATTTCGGTGCCTGAGGAAATCATCGGCTGCACGAGTACGCCATTGAGTCTCGGTTTGGGCGAGACCTTGTTGGCGTTGGCCATCACCGCCTCAAAGGCTGCTTTGACCTCGGCTTCGTTCTTCATGCCGAGGCGAATCACGCCGGCTTCAGTCTTGTGCGGCAGGTCGGGGGATTCCACCTTGAGCGCGACCGGAAAGCCCAACGCCGTGGCGGCGGCGGCCGCTTCATCGGCCGATTGCACCAGCTTTTCGCCGACCACCGGCACGCCATACGCCGCCAGGACTTCCTTGGCTTCGCGCTCGGTGAGGGTCTTATTGCCGGAGGCGTCGATGAGTTTCGCAGCCTGCTGTGCCGCATCGGCCGGCGACACGCGCGCCATCTCGCGCGGGCCGCTGCGCTGCATGGCGGCGAGCTTGTCTTCACGACGATGCCAGGCGGCGATGGCGGCAAAACAGCGGTCCATGGAACGGAAGGTCACCGTGTGCGGGCTGGCTTCCAGTTCCCGCGAGTGCGGCCCTTCCAGCCATTCACTGGTCCACAGGCTGCATACCAGCTTGCCGTGGCGCCGGGCCAGATCGTTCAGCGCCGGGATGCGCATGCCGACGTCCCAGGGCAGGGGATGGGTGATCACCAGCGCGCCGTAGGCGTCATCGCCGAGGAAGGCGTCGCCCGCGGCAGCCAGCATGGCGGGATTGTTGGCGATGGCCGCGGTGACGTCGCAGGGATTGCGCGCCGAGCCGAATTCCGGGATCAGGCCGGCCAGCACCTTCTGGATGGTGTCGTTCGGTTGCGGCAGCGGCACGGCGTGCGCTTCGGCCTTGTCGGCCGACATCACGGCGAGGCCGCCCGACGAGGTGGACACGGCGACGCCCTTGGACTTCAAGCGCGGTGCCTTGGCAAAGAAGGTGGTGGTCTCAATCAGCGCTTCGAGCGTATCCACGGTGACGACGCCGGCGCGCTCGAACATGGCGTTGTAGGCGGCGTTCGAACCGGCCAGCATGCCGGTATGCGACATGGCAGCGGCGGCGCCGGATTCGCCGGTGGCGATCTTGTGTACCACCAGCGGCTTGCCGGCATCCCAGGCGATGCGCGCCGCTTCCATGAAGCGCAGCGGATCGGGCATGCCCTCGAACAGGCAGGCGATGGCATGGCAGCCGGGATCGTCGGCAAGGTAGCTTACGTAATCTGCCACGTCCACGTCGCCGGAGTTGCCCGAGGTCAGCACGTGGCTGAAGGACACGCCACGCTGCGCGGCCAGCGACAGGCTGAAGCCCACGCCGCCGGACTGGCTGACCAGACCGATGCGGCGCAGTTCGGGGTTGTCCATGCCGTCGACGAAACCGTATTTGGCCGAGGCGGCGAAAGTGGCGGCCGCGCCGTTCAGATAATTGATGATGCCGATGCAGTTCGGGCCGATCATGCGCACGCCTTTTTCAGCGGCGATGGCAGAGAGCCTGGCCTGCAGCGCCACATGCTCGGCATCGCCGGTCTCGGCGAAACCGGAGGCGAACACGATCACGCCGCCCACTTTGGCAGCGGCGCATTCCAGCAGCGCGGCTTCTACTGTTTCGCGCGGCATGGCGATGACCACGCA
>CANIIN010000397.1 GCA_947467405.1 Betaproteobacteria bacterium
ACAGCGTCAGCGCCAGGACCGCCGACATGGTGACCGAGCCGGCCAGCGTGAACGCGAATTCGGTGAACAGCGCGCCGGTCAGGCCGCCCTGGAAACCGATCGGCACGTACACCGCGATCAGCACGATGGTCATGGCGATGATCGGCCCGCCCAGTTCGCGCGCAGCGATCAATGACGCCTGCAGCGGCGTCTTGCCTTCCTTCATGTGGCGATCGACGTTCTCCACCACGATGATGGCGTCATCCACCACCAGCCCGATGGCCAGCACCATGGCCAGCAGCGTCAGCAGGTTGATGGAGTAGCCCAGCACCAGCATGACGAAGAAGCCACCGATCAGCGACAGCGGCATGGTGATCACCGGCACGATCACCGCGCGCACGCTGCCCAGGAACAGGAAGATCACCACGGTCACGATCAAGAGCGCCTCGATGAGCGTCTTTTCGACTTCGTCGATGGAGGTGTTGATGTAGTCGGTGGCGTCGTAGACGATGTCGCCGGACAGGCCGTTGGGCAGCTGCGACTTGATGTCCGGGATCACTGCGCGCACGCGCTTGATCACATCCAGGATGTTGGCGTCCGGGGCCACCTTGATGCCGATGAACACCGACTGCTGGCCGTCGAAGGCCACGTTCAGGTTGTAGTCCTCGGCGCCCAGCGACACCGTGGCCACGTCTTCCAGGCGCACGATGGCGCCGTCCTTCTGGCGAATGGCCAGGCGGCGGAATTCGGCCAGCGAGTGCAGGTCGGTGGCGGCGGTCATGTCCACCGACACCATCTGGCCCTTGGTGCTGCCCACCGCGGCCAGGAAGTTGTTGGCGGCCAGCGCATTGCGCACGTCCGCGGCGGTGAGGTTGTGCGCCGCCATGCGCTGCGGATCGAGCCAGGCGCGCAGCGCGAACTGTCGTGCGCCGAGGATGCCGGCGGTCTGCACGCCTTCCACGGAATCGAGCTTGGGCTTGACCACGCGCACCAGGTAGTCCGTGACGTTGTTGGCTGGCAGCACCTCGCTGTAGAAGCCGATGAACATGGCGTCGGTGGTCTGCCCGGTCTGCACCGACAGCACGGGTTGCTGCGCCTGTGGCGGCAACTGGTTGCGCACCGAACTCACCTGCGTGGTGATTTCGGTCAGCGCGCGGTTGGCGTCGTAGTTCAAGCGCAGCGTGGCAGTGATGGTGGACACACCGGCGCTGGAGGACGACGACAGGTACTCGATGCCCTGCGCCTGGGCAATGGCGCCTTCCAGTGGCTGGGTGATGAAACCCGCCACGGTCTGCGCGTCGGCGCCGAAATAGGTGGTGCTCACCGTGACCACGGCGTTCTGCGTCTTGGGGAACTGGCGCACCGACAACCCGATGAGGGAGCGCACGCCGAGCACCAGGATGAGCAGGCTGACCACGATGGACAGCACTGGCCTGCGAATGAAGATATCGGTAAAGTTCATTGCTGTCCGCCTACTTCTCTTGCGGCGCGGCGTTGGGGTCGTTGGCCGGCAGCACCTTGTTGTTGATGACGAGCGGCGTGCCGTTCTTCAACTTCAGCTGACCGCTGGTCACGACTTCGGTGCCTTCTGCCAGGCCCTTGATGATGGCGATCTGGTCGCCGCGCGTCGGGCCGCTGGTGACAAACACCTGCTGCGCGTTGAGCACGGGCTTGCCATCCTTCGGCTCCCCCGTCTTCACCACGAACAGCGTCTCGCCGTAGGGGTTGTACGTTACCGCGGTCTGGGGCAGCGTGAGGTAACGCTGTTTGGCGCCGGTGTCGACGCTGACGTTACCGAACATGCCGGGACGCAACGCGCCGCCGGTGTTGCGCAGCACAGCCTCGACCTGCACGTTGCGCGTGGCGACGTCGATCTTGGGGTTGATGGTGCTGATGGTGCCCTTGAAGACCTTGCCGGGAAACGCATCGATGGTCACATTCACGATCTGGCCGGTCTTCAGCTGGCCGAGCGAGCGCTGCGGCGCCGTGAAATTGATATAGATGGGGTCGAGCTGCTGCAGCGTCACCACCACTTCGCCCGGATTCAACACCTGGCCGGCATTGACCTTGGTGATGCCGAGGCGTCCGTCGAACGGCGCACGCAGGGTCTTCTTGGCCAGTTGCGCCTGCTGCTGCGCCACAGCGGCGCGCGCGCCCTTCAGGTTGGCGTCATCGACGTCGTGCTGCGCCTGGCTGATGGCCTTGGCGGCGAGTTGTTCGGCGGAACGCTTGAAGTTGAGTTCGGCCAGGCGCGCGCTGGCTTGCAGCGACTGCAGCTGCGCGGCGATGTCGTCGGCGCGCATTGTCAGGAGGATGTCGCCGGCCTTCACTTCGGCGCCGGACTTGATCATGATGTCGCTGACCAGGCCGGCGACTTCGGGCGCGACATCGACCCCGCGCACCGCGCGCAGCGTACCCACCGCCGACAGCGATGGCTGCCATTCCTCGAAAGCCACCTTCATGGTCGACACGGTCTGCGGCGGTTCACCGCGGCTGGCCATGAACTTCTTGATGGCCTGTCCCTTGAAGATGTTGAAGCCGACGATGGCGCCCAGCACCACACCGACGATCACCAGCATGACGATCATGCGTACCACGAGTTTCTTGTTCATGTGTTCCGTCCCAGCCCAGTCAGATGCGCCCGATCATCCGGGCACTCGCTTATCGAAATTCCATCCTGATCGACGCCTGCGCAAAGCCGCCCGCGTCTTGTTGGTTCAGTTGCGCGCTTTGCCGTCCGCGCCGATACGCACCTCGGCCACTGGCTGCTCGCGGTTCCACCAGCCGCCGCCCAACGCCGCAAACAGCGCCGCGGTATCGGCCAGCCGCGCCGCGCGCGCCTGGATCACGCCGCTCTGCGCCTGCGCGTATTGGCGCTCTGCATCGAGCAGTTGCAGGTAGCTGGCGGCGCCCAGCCGGTACTGCGTCTGCGCCAGTTCGTACGAGCGGGTCGCGGTGTTGAAGTAATCGGCCTGCGCCTGCAGGGACTCTGCATCGAACTGCAGTGCCTCGAGTGAATCGGCGACGTTCTTGAAGGCGCCCAGCACCACGCCCTGGTAATCGGCCACGGCCTTTTCCAGCCCCGCCTCGGCGGCGCGACGCTGCGCCTGCAGCGAGCCGCCGCGAAACAGCGGCTGCAGGGCGCCGACACCTACGCTCCAGATGCCGCTCGAGGCCGAGAACAGGTTGGCGGCACGCGGCGTCTGCGAGGCCAGCGACCCGGACAGCGTGATCTGCGGCAGCAGGTTGGCGGTCGCCACGCCGACCTGTGCGGTGGCGGCATGCAGCACCGACTCGGCGGCGCGCACGTCGGCGCGCTGCTGCACCAGCTTCGACGGCAGGCTCACCGGAATGTCGGTGGGCAGCTTGAGGGCATCCAGTTCCAGCGCCACGGTGCCGGCTGCGGACGGCGCGCGCCCCAGGTAAATCGCCAGTTGCGTTTCGATGCGCGCCAGCGACTGCCGCAAGGCCGGCAATTGCGCCTGCGCTGCCGCCAGT
>CANIIN010000398.1 GCA_947467405.1 Betaproteobacteria bacterium
CCGTCGAGCAGTTTGCAGAGTTGCGCGACGCCTTCGCGGCGCCGTTCAAGTTCATCGCGATCGCTGACGAACGCTGGCGGCTGGTTCAAAGCCAGCTCAAACAAGATGGTCAAGGCCTTTATGTCAGGACTGCACAAGGCGGTGTCGTCAAGCTTCAGTTCTACCCGTGATTTGACGTTGATAATTTTATATATTTTCTAACTCCATTGGCAGTGACGCCTTAAGCCTGAGGTTTTTGATATGAAGAAATTAATATATTTGGCATTGTTGTGGTCGAGCTTGCTGTTGGGTGGCGCTGCGCTGGCAGGGAGCCACCCACTCACCAAGGTGGTGTTCGACAAAACCAGCGGTACCACTTATATCGATCAGGTGGTGCACATTGATTGGGATATCGACAACCCGCCCTCGCTGATGATTGAAGGGGTCTCGACGCCGCTGAACAGGGCTTACATTACCAGCATCATGCAGGTCGCCTCGGACCTGCTGTACACGATGACCGAGGGTCGGATGAGACTCGGCAAGATCAGCGTCTACGGCAATGCATTCCTGGATCGTGCCGACATGCAGATCCTCAACAAGGACGGGCGTCCGAATGCGCACATCGATGGTATCGATGTTGCAGGCATGCGCAATCAGAATTTCACCCAGCCTTTCGGCGAACCGGCGACTGTCACCTATATCGGAAAAACCATAGCGCATGAGTTTGGGCACTATGTTTTTGGCTTGCTCGATGAATATCGAGAGGTGGGTAACTTCAAGACCGACGATCCCGGCTCACCGCAAGACAGGGATACTGCGCGTCCGACCATCATGAACAGCCAGATGGATTACAGCAGGTTCAGCAATGCGGCTGATTACGCGGACGCCACCAAACGCCAGACAGCACAGTATCGTTGGTTCGGAAGATCTGCCTGGGAGACGCTGGTGGCGGACCCGTCGACCGACCTGCCGCACACCAAAGCGGACAAGCCGCGCACCTGGTTTGACTCATTCAAGGGCATGAGCGTGCCAACCACATTGGCTGTGCCGGTCGACGCGAACAAGTCGCGCGCCAGTCTTCAAGTCACCTTCATGAAGAACGCCCCCAAAGTGGCCTATGTCTTCGATCTGAACGTGACCCAGGCGGAACTGGATGGTTTCATCAGAGCCGCCACCGCATCGATCAACGCGATGGCTGCGGGCACGGTCGCGTCGTCGCTGACCTTCTCCGGTGATAATTTTGTCGAGATCGGGACCGTGACACTGGGAGCCGGCGCCGATGACCCGATGCGTCAGGCCGCCAGAGATTCATTCCTGTCGCACAAAGCCACGCCTGGCACAGGCTTTGCTGGATTGAACAGTGCATTGCGCCGGGCTTCAGTGCTGATTTCGCCTTTGGCCGCGGCGCAGGACAACGCGAGCAAACTGGGTCTGCCCGCCCCATTGACCACCTCGGTCGAGATTGCCGCGACGCCAGTCATTGAACTGTTCACGACGACTGCGTCGACCGCGCTGCCCGAGACGCTGACCGCACTGGCCAATGGCGCTGTGATGTTGAACGCTGAAATGTTGAACAAAGGCAATGGCGGCAACATGGAGACCTTGGCGAAGGCGACCAGAGGCAGTCCGGCCATTGCCAACAGTGCCGCAGAGTTGGAAAAGAAGGTCCTGCACCACGTACATGCGATGCTCGGTGACGGCATGCCAAACATCGCGAGTCAGAAGTTCGACAGCTTCGCGGCAGGTGCCAAACTTGAGATGAAATTTCTGATCGCCAGCAAGGCGATTGACGGCAAAGTCGTTCTCGAAGCGCTGGTGGGGCCCAATGTCGGCATGAGCCTGGAGTTGAAGACGCCAGGCGGTGTCACCGTCAACGAGTCGAATGCGGCGTCGCTGGGCATCACCTACAAGAACAACAGCGCCGAGAAGAGCCTGTCCTACTACATCCCGACGACTTTCCCGGGTCGGGCCGGCAGTTGGACCGCGACACTCAGTGCAGTCAACGCCAGCGTTGCGCCCGTGGAGTTGGAAGCCGAGACCGACAGCAAGCTGTCGGTTCAGGTGGCGATCATCGGTGGCACGAAAGAAGATCCACGTCCGCCGATGATCACCGCGATCGTTCAGCAACCGGTCATTGTCAAGAAAGCCAGCGTGACGGTCGATATCTATGACGCGACGGGCGCGCTGGTCAAGGCAGGCATTGTGCTGACCGATGACGGTTTGGGCGTGGATTCGAAGCCTGGCGATGGTGTGTACAGCGCTTCGCTGGAGGGCATCCTGATCAAGTCCGGCGACTATGACATTGAAGTGCATGTCAGCAACGGCGATCTGACCGCTGTCTACGGTACTGGCGGCGCGCTGTCTGCAGGCGCGAATGCGCCGGACATCCGCATTGGAGAGAACTTCTACCGCGAAGAGAACCTGGATTTCGCTTTCTTCAGCAATTCCTTGGCCGCGCAGGTCACCGAGGCCGTGCTGAGTGGTGGCGGTTGCACGCTGGGTCGGGGCGCGCCTTTCGACCCGCTGTTCCCGCTGTTGGTGGCTGGCGCGGGGCTGTACTTGCTGAAAAGAAAACGCCTGGCCGCTCTCAGCAATGAAGCGCAGGCACGTCATTGAATTCACACTGGCCTGTGCGGCCAGTGTGATGTTCATCGGCGCGGTGGCGCTGCTTGATGAGGTGCCCACCCCGCGCTACGTGCTCTGGCCCTGGGTCTGGTTGGCGCTGATCACGCCAGTGCTCGAGGAGCTTTGCTTCCGTGGTCTGGTACAGACCGAACTGCGGCAACGCTTTGACCGTCAGTTTGGCCCGATCAGCGCGGCGAACCTGCTGACCAGTGCCGCTTTCGTTGCACTGCACTGGGCCCAAAACCCCAAAGCCTGGGTCGGTCTGGTCGTGATCCCGTCGCTGGTCTACGGCTATTTCAGAGACCGCTACGACACCGTCAAGTCGCCGATCGCGCTGCACCTGCTTCACAACATGCTGTACTTCAGCCTGTTTGGTCTGCCGCCCTGAAGACTTCGGCGGCCCGCGGCACATCATCACGCCGTGGCCGAGACCCTGGGCCTTGGGTCACCGAACCTCAGATCTTCATGCCGGCTGCAGCGTTCGCCCCGCGCCTGCAGGCCCGCGTGTGATCACCTGGCCGCTGCGCGCACCGAGGTGACGGCCGGCCTGCCAGGTCGGCACGCCGTTGACCAGCACGCTGTGGATGCCTGCTGCCGGACGCGTCGGGTGGGCATAGTCGGCACGGTCGATCACCAGGGCGGCGTCGAACAAGACGATGTCGGCGGCAGCGCCGACGGCGACACGGCCGCGGTCGTTCAGGCCGAAGTTGCGTGCGGTCAGCCCGGTCATCTTCCAGACCGCCGTCTCTAGCGGGAACAGACCTAACTTACGGCTGTAGTGTCCAAGCACACGTGGAAAAGTACCCCATAGCCGCGGGTGTGGCATCTCGCCGACAGGGATGCCATCCGAGCCGATCA
>CANIIN010000399.1 GCA_947467405.1 Betaproteobacteria bacterium
AAACCGCACAAACTACGCGTCCCCCGCTCCGGACGAACTGGGGTGATCGTTGAACCAATGCTCACAGACCAATGGTTCGTCAAGATGGAGGGACTAGCCACACGGGGACTGGCTGCAGTCGCGGATGGCCGCGTCCGTTTTCACCCTGAACACTGGGCCACCACTTACAATCATTGGCTTGAGAATATCCAGGATTGGTGCATATCGAGACAATTATGGTGGGGACACCAAATTCCAGCTTGGTACGACGAATCCGGTAACGTCTACGTGGCTAGAAATGAAGCTGACGCCAGGGCAATGGCGAGAAGTGCTGGTTACGCAGGTTCGTTGCGACGAGATGAAGACGTTCTTGACACTTGGTTCTCATCCGCGCTTGTCCCCTTTACCACCTTGGGGTGGCCAGACAATACAAGTGAACTGAAAGCCTTTCTACCCTCGTCAGTACTCGTCACCGGCTTCGACATCATCTTCTTCTGGGTCGCCAGAATGATTATGATGACCTTGCACTTTACAGACAAGGTTCCATTTCGTGATGTCTACATCAATGCACTCGTACGCGATGCCGATGGCCAAAAGATGTCGAAATCCAAGGGTAATACCCTTGATCCGCTAGATCTGATTGATGGCATCAGCCTGGATGATCTTCTGAGGAAATCGACGATCGGACTGATGAAGGCGGACCACAAGGAAAAGATAGATAAATACATCAGAAAGAGTTATCCGCAAGGCATACCTTCATTTGGCGTAGACGCCCTTCGATTCACATTTGCGTCACAGGCCACATTTGCGCGCACACTGAACTTTGATCTGTCCCGTTGCGAAGGTTACAGAAATTTCTGCAACAAATTGTGGAACGCAACGAGATTTGTCCTGATGAATACCGAGGGGAAAGACTGTGGACAAGACGACTCGCTTCCAGCAATCCAGTCCCCGGCCGATCGATGGATCGTCAGTCTGCTACAAAAGGCTGAAGCAGAAGTTGAAAGATCTCTCGCAGCCTATCGATTCGACAATGCCGCTGGTGCAATCTACAAATTCGTCTGGGATGAGTACTGCGACTGGTATCTGGAGTTCGCAAAGGTTCAACTTTCGGATAACGCTGGAGATCACGCCGACGCCAGCCATCGAGGAACACGGAGAACGTTAGTTCGCGTTCTGGAAGCAGTACTTCGTCTTGCGCACCCGTTCATACCATTCATCAGTGAAGAACTTTGGCAGAAGATATCGCCTCTCGCTGGAAAATCCGGACCGAGCGTAATGACTTCGCCATTTCCGACTGCTCAAGCCGAAAAAATTGATGAAAGCTCTGAATTTCAGATTGGCAAAATCAAGGAAGTGGTCCTTGCGTGCCGGAATTTGCGCGGTGAAATGCGCGTGTCCCCGGCTGAGCGCGTGCCACTGGTTGCAGTTGGAAACCAGCAATTCCTGAATGCAGCATTTCCCTACTTGAGATCGCTCGCCAGACTGTCTGAAACAACTATTGCAGATGTACTCCCTGATCTTGACGCACCGGTTGCACTGGCCGCCGAATGCCGACTGATGCTGAAAATTGAAGTTGACTCTGCCGCAGAGCGAGAACGGATACAGAAGGAAGTGTCGCGACTCGAGAATGAGGTTCAGAAGGCAAAGGGCAAACTGGCCAATGACAGTTTCATTAGTCGTGCTCCCGCAGACGTCGTTAATCAGGAACGAGAGCGTCTTGCTTCGTTTGCCGAGAAGTTGGAGAAATTCCGGTCCCAACTTCAGAAGCTCTCAGACTAACCTCTTAAAGACCTGCAAACCACTGAGACCGCCGGCTATCTTTTCCGGAGATGAAAGATAAGGCATTCTTCAGACTCTTCAAATGAAATCAGCTCATTGCCGGTCTGCTTTGCAAATGCCTGAAAGTCCCTGACAGCCCCTCTGTCCGTTGCCAATATCCTCAATACCTTCCCACTTTCCATCGATGAAAGCGCCTTTTTGGTACGCAATATTGGAAGCGGGCAATTTAACCCCCTAGCATCGATTTCTCCATCAAATTGCGCCATTTCATCCATATGTCTCGCCTTCCATTTACGCTACCGGGGATTTTTTGAGCGACGTGTAGAGCCGTGTTGATGGTGGTCGAGCATCGAAAATATGTGAAGTGTACGTGTTACTTTCGATCATGAACGAGTCCCTCAGTCTACTGTCGAATCCTCATCTCTTCAGCATTACGCGCCCGGAATTCGCGAAGCCGCGCCTCCACTGCAGACAACTGGTAAAAATCCCCGTCCCCGGCTTTTTGGGCCAACTGCAATTGTTCTATTGCCGCCGGCAATGCCCCATGTAGAAAGTAGGACTCAGCCTGAGCCTGATGCTGAAGCAATCCCTTCCCGATGGCCGCGTATGACTCAGCCTGCATACGATAAAGTCTTGCGTCCCTCGAAAAGAGCTTGATCAGATCCCCAACTTGCGCAAGCGCCTCCTGGTGCAGGCCAAGCACCTGCAAAGTTCTGACCGATACATACTGTAGAGGGCGATAATTTGAGTGGCGTTTCAAGGCTTCACGGGCAATCATAAGAGCGCCACGAATGTCTCCGGCAGATGTTTTGAGTCTTAATTCCAGCATATCAACTAGCGGCTGCCCATTTGCAATTGCGCGTAGGCCTTTCATCTCATTTCCAGCTCGCGAGAACTCTCGGGATCGAACAAGTGCGCTAACGAGCCCATAACGGGCACCCGATTCATTGGAAAAGCGCCCCTCCCTGAGTTGCCCTTCAAAATACGTCACCGCCTCACGAGGGGTGCCCTGTTCAGCCCTGATTTTTGCCCGCACAAGCTGAAAGTCCACCCCATCGACATGCTGACGGTACGCAAGGCTTTGCGCCCTGTTCTGTATGTCGGCAATTCGTTCTCCGGTGAGAGGGTGCGTTTGCAGATAGGCCGGCGCGTTGTTCTCGTATATCCGATTCGCCTTCTGCAATCTCTCAAAAAACGACACCATGCCACCTGTATCGAACCCCGCCTGTTGCAGTCTGTCGAAGCCAACCCTGTCGGCCTCTCTTTCATAGTCTCGCGTGTAATTTAACTGCGCTTGAATTGCACCGGCCTGCGACGCCACAAGAGCAGCCTGCCCGACTTGTGAGTTTGACCGGGCAGATAGTATTCCTAGAATGATGCCAGCAAGGCTGATTGTGGAAAGCTGACTCTGCTTCCCGAACATTCTTGCGATATGCCTTTGCGTAACATGCGAAATTTCATGCGCCAGCACTGAAGCAAGTTCCGATTCGGTCTGCGAGGCAACGATCAGGCCAGCATGCACACCAACAAACCCGCCTGGAAGCGCGAAGGCATTGATAGTCGCGTCCTTCATCAGAAAGAACTCAAAATCCTGACGAGCACCTACTCCAGATGACGCCAGAAGCGAGCCAAGGCGGTTAAGATATTCGTCCACCTCCGGATCGTCCGCATATGACGGATCCGCCCGAATCTCACGCATC
>CANIIN010000400.1 GCA_947467405.1 Betaproteobacteria bacterium
TCCAGGCAGTTGAAGTCAACCATGAACTCGGCACAAGAGCAAGCCGAGAGCCCGATACACAAGCCGCCAACTTGGCTGACTTTGAGTGCAGCTTGCTTGGCCAGCTTCGTGCTCTTTGGCTGCGGCGGCAGCGATGACACGAGCACTGTTGCAGGACCGACTGCCACGGCCACCAGCTTTGCGGTGAGCAAGGCGGCATGCGGGCCAGGCGACAAGCCGGAACCCGATCTGCAAGGACAGGTCTCGGCGGCGGCGCGAACAGCCGGCTTCAAAGGTTACAGCTGCAACTTGGAACTGGTCAGCCAGTACAAGGGCGACGGCGCGAGCTGGCAATTCGCCTGGTTCCAGGATCGGGCAGGACGCAAGTGCGCCTACTATGACACCGCAGCCGTCACCGCTGGCAGAAGCGCAACTCAGATCGGCACGATTGTCCTCGACGTCACGGACCCTGCCAACCCCAAGCAGACAGCGAACCTCACCACGACGTCAATGATGGACCCCTGGGAGTCGCTCAAGGTCAATGATCGGCGCCAATTGCTGGGGGCAACCCAGGCGACCAACGGCAAGGGTGGACCCCAGCTCGATCTGTATGACTTGTCGGGCGATTGCAGAAGTCCCCAGCTGCTGTCGAGTGTGGCGATCGGAACCGCTGCGAATGGCGACGCGGCAGCATTGCCACCAGGCTACGACCTGCAAGGTCACGAAGGCAACTTCTCACCGGACGGCCTGACCTGGTACAACGGCGATCGCGGCGCGGTCAAGAAGTACACGGCCATCGACATCAGCAACACCACCAAACCCAAGCTGCTCACCACCTGGGATCTGCCGCTGGTATCGCATGTCGTGCTCACGACCCATGGCCTGAACATCAGCCCCGATGGCAATCGCGCTTATGTGTCGCGCGCTGGTGTCCTTGGATCGGTGGCCACCAACGATCTCAAGACAGCGCCTGAAGTCGACGGCATGATCATCCTCGACACCAGCGAGGTTCAGAAGCGGCTGCCCAACCCGAAGATCAAGCAAATCGGCATGGTCACTTGGCGTGACAGTGGTCAGGCCCAACACACCATCGACATCATCGTCAAAGGCAAGAAGTACGCGGTTGTCGCCTCCGAATTGGGAACCGGCGGCAACAGCCCTGCTGGCTGGGCGGCATCATGCGCCGCCGGTCTGTCACCCTTCCATACTGCCCGCATTGTCGACATTGCAGACGAGACCAAGCCCACAGTCGTCTCCAAGCTCTTCCTTGAAGCCTATGACCCCAAGAACTGTGACAAGGTCCTTCCCGACCTGGCTGGGCTGAGCAGCTTCACCTATGGCAGCCATTACTGCAGCGTCGACAACAAGGACAATGCAACGACCTTGGCCTGCGGCTATTTCAACTCGGGCATCCGCGTTTTCGACATCCGCGATGTGGCGAATCCGAAAGAAATCGCTTATTTCAACCCGCCAGGCGTCACCACGATCAGCAACGGTTCGAACCACAATCGTGCGGGCGGTTGGGTGAGTGGCGGGCCTGACTGGTGCAATGCCCAGATACGCCTGGATGCCGCAACTGCAAGCCTGCAGACCACTTGCCAGGACAACGGCTTCTTGTCGCTGAAGTTCAAGAACGGCGTCTGGCCATTCCCAGAGAGCAGCACGCCGGCAGGCAAGCAGAACTGATCTGTACTGCATGTCGTCAAGACAGATCCGACGGTGAATCCGTCGGATTCTTGCCAGAGAAATAAAAATGGAGACAAGAACGATGAGCAGCAAACGTGAGCGGCACATAGTGCCAACAGGGCTTTCTTTGGGGCTGATGATTTCGGCCTCGGCGTTTCTCTGGGGTTGCGGCGGCAGCGATGCCGTCGTCACGGCGGCACCCACAGTGCAAGCCGATGGATTAGCCGTGTCAAAGGCCACATGCGGCACAGGCGACACACCCGAGCCGGACTTGCAGGGCCAGGTATCTGCCGCGGCAAGAACTGCCGGATTCAAAGGCTATAACTGCAACCTGCAGCTGATCGGCCAAAGCAGGAACGATGGCGGCAGCTGGCAGCACGCGTTCTTCACCGACAAGGCTGGGCACCAATGCAGCTATTACGACACTTCTTCGGGCACCGCTGGTAGACGCCACATGGGTGTGGCCGTGATCGACGCGACCGACCCAACGAAGCCCTACCGCACGACGTCCCTAGAGACAACGGCGATGATGGACCCCTGGGAATCCCTGAAAGTCAACGAGAAGCGGCAGATGCTGGCAGGCGTCAACGCCGTGAACGGCAATGGCGGCCCGGAAATCGAAATCTACGACTTGTCAGGTGACTGCCGTTATCCGCAACTGCTCACCTCGTCGAAAGTCGGCCTAGCCGACGGCACTGGGCAGCAACTCGTCGCGCCGGTTCAGGGACACGAAGGGAACTGGGCGCCGGACGGCCTGACCTACTACGCAGCCAACCTGAACAATGGCTACATCTACCCGATCGACACCAGCAACCCTGCCAAGCCGAAGATGCTGACGAAGTACGTCACCGCGCCTGGCCGTGTGCACGGCCTCAACATCAGCGATGACGGCAATCGCGCTTATGTCGCGATCCTCGGCCAAGGGAGCGCCGCGGCCCCATCAGCGACCCGACCTGCTGGCGCGCCAGCGAACAACGGCTTGCAGATCCTCGACACCAGTGAGATCCAGTCGCGCAAGGTTGGCGGCACGATCAAAGTCATCAGCACCCTGGTCTGGGATGACGGCGGCGGTGCACAGCACGCCATCAACGCCGTGATCAATGGCAAGAAGTACGTGATCCATGCCGATGAGGCCGGGTCTGGCGGCAACAGCGCAGCCGGTTGGCAAGCTGCCTGCGACGCCAAACTGCCTGCTTGGCAATTCGCGCGGATCATAGACATTTCGGACGAAACCAAGCCAGCCATCGTGTCCAAGCTGATGCTCGAGGCCTATGACCCCAAGAATTGCAGCAAGGTGCTCCCGGATCTTGCCGGTCTGGGCAGTTTCACCTACGGCGCCCATTACTGCAGCGTCGACAATCGGATGAACGCCACCACCCTGGCCTGCGGTTACTTCAATTCGGGCATCCGGGTGTTTGACATCCGCGACCCGGCCAAGCCCAAAGAGATCGCCTATTTCAACCCTGCTGGCACTGTAACTGGGAGCCCTGGCTCTAACCATTACGCATCCAACGGCAGTGTCGCCTCGCCGGCCGGCGCAACGGGTACCAACGTCATTTCCAACGCGCCAAACCAAATCACGTCCTATAAGCAGAACGCTTGGGTCAGTGGTGGGCCTGACTGGTGCTCAGCCCAGGTACGCTTGGATGCAGCGACCGGCACCCTGCAGACAACCTGCCAGGATAATGGGTTCCTCTCCTTCAAGTTCACGAATGGCGTCTGGCCATTCCCGACCAGCAGCACACCGCCTGGCATGCAAAACTAATTCAGAAATTACGGCTCGA
>CANIIN010000401.1 GCA_947467405.1 Betaproteobacteria bacterium
CCCAAACCTGTTTCCCACCACGCTGGCCGGCAGCCTGCCCAAGCCGTTCTGGCTGGCCGAGACCAACAAGCTGTGGCCGCACTGGAAATCGCAGGGCGCGGAACTCGACGCCGCCAAGCGTGACGCCACGCTGCTATGGCTGAAGGCGCAGGAGGACGCCGGGCTGGACATCCTCACCGACGGCGAGCAGTCGCGACAGCATTTCGTGCATGGCTTTCTCGAAGCCGTCGAAGGCATCGACTTCGCGCACAAGGTGAAGATGGGCATCCGCAACAACCGCTACGACGCCATGGTGCCGCAGGTGACCGGGCCGCTGCGCCTGAAGAGTCGCGTGCACGCCATGGAGGCGCAATTCGCCCGCGCCCACACCACGAAGAAACTCAAGTTCACCCTGCCCGGCCCGATGACCATTGTCGACACCGTAGCCGACGCGTACTACGGCGACAAGGTGAAGATGGCCATGGCCTTTGCCGAACTGGTCAACCAGGAAGCGTTGGCACTGCAAGCGGACGGCGTGGACGTGATCCAGATCGACGAACCGGCCTTCAACGTCTATACCGATGACGTGGTGGCGTGGGGCATCCGCGCGCTGGACCGCACCCTCGAGGGCCTGACCTGCACGACCGCCGTGCACATCTGCTACGGTTACGGCATCCAGGCCAACCTCGACTGGAAAAAAACACTGGGCAACGAGTGGCGCCAATACGAAGCCATCTTCCCGGCCATCGCCCAGAGCACGGTCAAGCAGGTGTCGCTGGAATGCATGCACTCGCACGTCCCCATGCATCTCATGAAACTGCTGGAAGGCAAGGATGTGCTGGTGGGCGTGATCGACGTGGCCAGCGATGTCGTCGAAACGCCTGAGGAAGTGGCCGACGCCATCGGCCAGGCACTGCAATTCGTTCCGAAAATGAAGCTCTTTCCCTGCACCAACTGCGGCATGGCGCCGATGGACCGCGACATTGCCATCCGCAAACTGCAGGCGCTGGCGGCCGGCGCCGCCATCGCCCGCGAACGCTACCGTTGAACCACCGCTGATCAACTCGTACGGAAATGTGCCCTCCCCATGGATATGCGCTTTACCCCTGAAGAAAACGCCTTTCGCGACGAAGTCCGTCACTTCTTCCGCACCGCCCTGCCGCCCGCTACGCGCCAGAAAATGCTCAACGGCCAGGTGGTTTCCGCCGACGAGCATCGCGCCTGGCAGCGCATCTTGAATGCCAAGGGCTGGGGCGCGCCGCACTGGCCGGTGGAATGGGGCGGCACGGGTTGGGACCCGGTGCGCATCTACATCTTCCGCGAGGAGATGCAGTTCAGCCCCGCGCCGCAGTCCTATTCGCAGAACGTGAACCTGGTGGCGCCGGTGATCATCGCCTTCGGCACCGACGAGCAGAAGAACTACTTTCTGCCGCGCATCCGCAACATGGATGCCTGGTTCTGCCAGGGCTTCTCGGAGCCCGGCGCGGGGTCAGACCTTGCCGCGCTCAAGACCAGCGCGGTCCGCGATGGCAACGACTACGTCCTCAACGGCCAGAAGGTGTGGACTTCGCAGGCTCATCAATCCAACTGGATGTTCGCGCTGGTGCGCACGGATTCCTCTGTCAAGAAACAGAAGGGCATCACCTACCTGCTGCTGGACATGAATACCCCCGGCATCACCGTCAAGCCGATCATCACGCTGGACGGCGCACACCACACCAACGAAGTGTTCTTCGACAACGTGCGCGTGCCGGTGGCCAACCGCATCGGCGAAGAGAACAAGGGCTGGGACTACGCCAAGTTCCTGCTCGGCAACGAGCGCACCAACAGTGCCCGGGTCGGCATCTCCAAGGCGAGGCTGCGTCGCGCCCGTGAAGTGGCCGCGACGGTGCCGTGCGACGGCGGCTTCCTGATCGACAGCCCGCGTTTTCGCGAAAAGCTCGCCATGATCGACATTGAACTCAAGGCGCTCGAGATCACCACGCTGCGCGTGCTGGCCGACATCCGCAACAAGGCCGACGGACGCCAGGACCCGAAAACGTCCATTCTCAAGTTGCGCGGTTCCGAGTTGTACCAGGCCACCGCGGAACTGCTGATGGAAGCGGCCGGCCCGAACATCCTGCCGCATCGCCTCGACCAGTTGCTGGGAAAACACACCGGCGATGAAGAGGATCTCGCGGGGATCGCCGACTGGATGGCGGCCGCTGCACCCAACTATCTCTACGACCGCGCCGCTTCCGTGTACGGCGGCTCGAACGAAATCCAGCACAACGTCGCGGCCAAAGGCATTCTCGGTCTCTAATCAATCCAGCAGGAGGAAACATGACTTCCACCCAAAGCGCAGTCTCGCGCCGGCCGCTCGCCGTGCTTATCGCCGGCGGACTTTTCGCTGCACTGATCGCAGCCGATGCAGCCGCCCAGCAGTTCCCTTCGAAGCCGATCACCATGCTGATCGGCTTCGGCGCCGGCGGGAACATCGACAACAGCGGCCGCTACCTCGCGCAGAAGTTTTCCGCGCGACTCGGCCAGCCGATGATCGTCGAGAACCGCCCCGGCGCATCCGGGCAACTGGCCGTGCAGCAACTCATGGCATCGCCCCCCGACGGTCACACCATCATGTTCATGAGCGCCGGCACCACCATCACCTCGGCGCGCCGCAATGCGCCCTTCGACGTTCGCAAGGACGTCACGCCGATATCAGCCACTGCGGCCGGCCCGCTGGCCATCTATGTGAACGTGTCGCAACCCATCCGCAGTGTCGCGGACGTGATCAAGCTGGCCAAGGCCAACCCCGGCAAGCTCAATTACACCTCGCCCGGCGTCGGCAGCCTGCAGAACATGCTGTTCGAACTGCTGAAGCAGCGAACCGGCATCGACATGGTGCATATCCCTTTCAAGAGCGCCAGCGAAAGCACGGCGGCCATCCTGTCGGGACGGGTCGAAGTCGGCATGGATTCCATGCTGCTGCTGAAGCCCCAGGTCGACAGCGGCCGCCTGCGCTTCGTGGCCGTGACCTCGGCCGCCGCCTCCAGCGGCGTACCGGGCATGGCCGAATCCGGCGTGGCCGATTACGACTTCCTCAGCTGGACCGGCTTCGGCGCGCCGCCGCGCACGCCGCGCGGCCCCGTCGATACGCTCAATGCCGCCATGAGCGAAACCTACCGGGAAGCGGAGGTCAAAGCCTACTTTGCACGCATCGGCCAGGACATGATGGGCGGCAGCCCGGAACAGTTCGCGCAACTGCTCAATCGCGAAGTCGAGACCTGGAGCAAGCTCATCCGCAGCGCCAATATCGAGTTTGAATGATCCGGAGGACGGACGTGAAACCAGGCGAACGACACGTCTACCGGCGCAAGGACATGCAGTGCGTCATTGACCCGGCCAGCATTGCCATCATTGGCGCGTCGCCGACGCCGACGTCCCTGGCGCATCACACACAACTGAACCTCGGCAACTTCACCGGGCC
>CANIIN010000402.1 GCA_947467405.1 Betaproteobacteria bacterium
ACGGTGTATTTCCCGGTGGTGCAGGAGTGCCGGGGTGAACGTGGAAAGGCGGACGGCATCAATCGCTGGATCGAGATTCCTGCCGCTGGCCAGTCCTCGCACAGCCTCAAGCTCCCGGCGCCGGGACTGAAGCTCAAGCCGAAGTCGTAAGCCGACAGCGTCGAATCGGTTGACCTCGGAATGATGACTTCGCCCCGTGGCAGGTACTTGATGTCGCTTGATCGCGGGGCGCAGTCATGCCTGCTCTCACTCACCTGGCTGCTGCTCTTTGCCATCACCCTGTTGATGCCGCAGGGCGTTCACGCCCACGCGGTGCTGGAGTCGACCGTCCCGGCTGATGGCGAGGCCGTCGCGCCGTCGCCGGCCCTGATCACGCTGAACTTCAGCGAAGCGGTCAGCCCGATCTTCGCGCGCGTGCTCGACCGCAACGGCCAGTCCGTCACCGCACCGTCGGATGCATCGTCGGTGGACAACCAGTTACGCATCCGCATCACGCGTCCCTTGCCCGACGGCCCTTACATGGTGACGTACCGCGTGGTCTCCGCCGATACGCACCCGGTCGGCGGCGCGTTTCCGTTCGTGGTCGGCACAACCCTCGACGCATCGGCATCTCGCGCATCCAACCCGTCCCCCGACGGTGAAACGAAGGCTGCCAACGATTCCGCATGGATGCTGGCGATCACCGTCAATCGCGCGCTGCACCTGACCGCACTGCTGCTGGCAGCAGGAGCAGCCCTCTATGTGCTGCTGATCGAAGCCCGCGCCATGCCGTCGCGTCGCGCGCTGTCGGGACTGGTCGCGCCGCTTGCTGCGACCGGCATGCTGACCGCCGTGGTGGCCGTTGGCCTGCAAGGTGCGCTGATGGCCGAGGCGCCACTGAACGGACTGTTCACGGAAGGAGCCACCGCCATCTGGACACTGGGTTCGATGACGACGCGCGGCGCATCGTCGCTGCTGGCGGTGATCGGCCTGCTGCTGGTCGCCATCGGTTTGCGTCAACGCCATCCCGACGCATCACCGGCCACGCCGACAGCGTTGCTCGGCGCGGGCGTGCTGACCTGCATGGCCAGTCTGGTCGTGGCCGGACACGCCGCCACCGTGGAGCCGCGCTGGGCGGTACTGCCGGCGTGGATCGTCCACACCGTGGTGGCGGCCTTCTGGATCGGATCGCTTGCACCGCTACTCAACAGCGTGTCGCCATTGAGGGCCGCGCGCGATGACGGTGCCGATGCCGATGCCGATGCCGATGCCAACGATGAACCGCGAACCGCACCGCCGGGCGCGCTGCGTGCATTCGGCGCGTTCTCGCGTATCGCCCTTCCCGGCGTGCTCGGGCTGCTGGCCGCCGGCGTGCTGCTGGCGGTACTGCAGTTCGGTGCCGAAACCGTCACCTCGCTCGACCTGTCCAGCCGCTACGCGCTAGTGCTGGCGATCAAGGTGGCGCTGGTGGTGGTGCTGCTGGGCCTCGCCTTGGCAAACCGGCTGGTGCTGGTGCCTCGCCTGGCGCGCAATGCAGCCGATGGCGCGGCGTGCGGCGCGTTGCGACGCTCGCTGGTCGTGGAACTCATGGTCGGCATCGCGGTCATCGCCTCGGCTGCCGTGCTGTCGCAGCAAGCGCCTCCGTCGGCGCGGCGTCACGCGGCAAGCGGCAAAGCCGCCAGCAATACCACCGCAGCCGGGGCCGTCATCGAACAATCACTCACCAGCGAAAAGGGGCATCGCGCCCGGTTGCGCATCACGCGCGAAGCGGACGGCAGCATGACACTGGCGGTGCAGCTCACGGGCGCGAAGAATGAGGTGCTGGCGCCGATTGCCGTGACTCTGGAACTGTCCAACAGCGCCGCCGGCATCGAGCCGCTGGAGCGCAAGCTCCTGCCGGCCACCGACGGTAGCCGCGAATATCGCTACAGCGGCCGCGATCTGGTGGTGCCGGGACGCTGGTCGGTACGCATCGATGCGGTGATCACGGACTTCGAGCAGAGCGTGTTCAGCACCACCATGGACATCGGCGCGCGTTGAATTGAACTTGAGTCAATGCCCGAAGATGCCCGTCTGGAGACGATCTTCAAGGCATTGCCGGGCGGGCTGACGACCGCGCCAACCAATCCGGAGCCGCGATCTATCCGTCCGCGTCCTTCAGTTCCAGCGCACGCGGATAGAGTTCGCCGCGCTTCTTGCCGGTGATGGCACAGGCCAGCTTGACGGCCTGCGCCAGCGGCAACTCCGCCAGCAACAGCTTCAGCACTTTGTCGGCATCGATGGCGGCGCCCGCCTCGCGCGGCGCGGGATGGCCCGACACCACCAGCACGAACTCGCCACGTTGCCGGTCGCTATGGCCGCGCAGCCACTCCACCGCTTCGCCGAGCTTGCAGCGATGCACGCTCTCGAACAGCTTGGTCAGTTCGCGCGCAATCACGATATCGCGATCGGGCCCGAGTTCGGCGGCGAGATCGGCCACCGAGTCCACCACGCGGTGCGGCGCCTCATAGAATACGAGCGTGCAATCCTCCGTGGCCAATGCACCGATCGCCTTGCGCCGCGCGCTGCTGCGTTCGGGCAGGAAGCCGGCAAAACGAAACGCAGTGCCGGCGATGCCGGCCACCGACAGCGCCGAGACCACGGCGCTGGCGCCGGGTATGGGCACGACGCGAAAGCCGGCCTCGCGCACACGAGCGACGAGGATGGCGCCCGGATCGGACAGGCCCGGCGTGCCGGCGTCGGTCACGTAAGCCACGGCCTTGCCCTCTGCCAGCAGGGCGACGATCTCGTCGGCGCGGCGCGCTTCGTTGTGTTCGTGCAAGGACAGCGTGCGCGCCTGGATGCGATGGCGATCGAGCAGGCGCGAGGTGTTGCGCGTATCTTCCGCCGCCACCACGTCGGCTGCCGTCAGCACGGCCAGCGCGCGCAGCGTGATGTCCTGCAGGTTACCGATGGGGGTGGCGACCACATATAATGAACCGCCTTCCACCTTCACCGGCTCGGCTTGCGCAATGTGTCCGGCCGCAGTCGAAGCCATCACGGAACCGGATTCCAACGCCTCATGCCCATCACCTTCATGCCCCGCCACGACGCTCATCGCACGCCACCGCAGGCGGACGAACGGCATGGCGTCGCGCACGCCCGGAACGGGGCGCGGGACAGGTCGTGGATCTTGAAGTGGGCAATCATGGGGATGTTCCTGACGGGTTCGCCATTGTGCGCGGCCGCCGACGCGCCGGCAAGCAAACAAGCCCAGGCAGCACCGGTCGCCGGTCAAGCCACGCGCCCGACGTCGGTGACGCCCGCAACCGGCCCCGCGCCAGCGGCCGCCAACGCCGCGCCGCTGATCTCGTTGCTGCTGCCGCTCGACTCGGCCGACTTCGCACCGGCCGCCCATGCCGTGCTGCAGGGCTGCAACGCCGCGCTGGACGGCGTCACGCCGGCCCTGCGTCGTGACGTGGTG
>CANIIN010000403.1 GCA_947467405.1 Betaproteobacteria bacterium
ACCATGGGCAGGCTCTCGATACGGTCGAACAGCGACTGCAGGCGCTCCACGCGCGCCATCTGCACGGATTGCGCGCCGGGGTTTTCCATGCGCTGCAGGGTCTGCTTGAGATTGCTGCCGGCGGCAAAAATGCGCAGCGCGCTGCGGATGTGCAGCACGCTGCAGTCGGCCTTCTGCAGCAGTTCATCGATGGCGGCATGAAAGCTCGTCATCCACGCATCGGAGATGGCGTTGGCGGGCGGATCTTCCATGGTGATGATGGCGACCTTGCCGCGACGCGTGACGGTGAATGGTGATGTGGTGGTCATGAGCGTTTCCTCGGGTTCGTGATCGGCGCTGTGAGTGGCTATTTGCCGCGCGGGCCGGCGATGACGATCTTGCCGAAGTGCGCGCGGTCCTTGAGATGACGGTAGGCCTCGCGCGCTTCTTCGAACGCAAACACGCGATCCACGACCGGTTTCAGGTTGTTCATGGCGATGGCGCGGTTCATGGCCTCGAAGTCGTCGCGACTGCCGACGCCGATGCCGTAAACGGTGATATGGCGCCCGACGATCATGCCGAAGGACGCCGGCACGCCCTGGCCGCCGCGCTGTCCGACCATGCCGATGCGCCCGCCGGTGCGGATGCACTTCAGGCTCTGTGTCATGCTGCCGACGACTTCGACAATGAGGTCCACGCCGCGCCGGCCGGTGAGGGCGCGCACTTCATCTTCCCAGGCCGGGTGGGTGGTGTAGTTCACCAGTTCGTCGGCGCCCAGGGCGCGCATGCGTTCGAGGCGCTCGTCGGAAGACGACGTGGCGATGACGCGGGCGCCGGCCAGCTTGGCAAACTGCAGGGCGAACAGTGACACGCCGCCCGAACCCTGCACCAGCACGGTTTCGCCGGCCTGCAGCGGGCGCTGCACCTGCAGGGTGTTCCAGGCCGTGACCGCGGCGCAGGGCAGCGTGGCGGCTTCCTCGAACGACAGTTGCTCCGGAATGACGACCACGCCGTCTTCGCTCAACACCACGTACTCCGACAGCATGCCGTGGATGCCGCCGCCCAGGTCGCCCACCGGGTGTTCCGGGCGGCGCGGGCCGCCGATCCAGCCCTGGTGGAAGATGCCGGCCACGCGGTCACCGACCTTGACGCGCGTCACGCCGTTGCCGACCGCGACGATCTCGCCGGCCCCATCCGACATCGGCACCAGCGGCAGGGGCATGCTGGGCGACTTGTAGGTGCCCAGCGCCAGACCGAGGTCGCGATAGTTCAGCGACGTGGCGTGCACGCGCATCAGCACTTCGCGCGCACCGGGTGTCGGCGTGGGTGTCTCGCGCATCGCGAGGTTGTCGAGACTGCCGGGTTGGTCGAGGTAGTAGGTTTTCATGTCGGTTCTCTCAGTGGTTGCCGCGGAGCGGAGGCGGCGTGTGGGCCGCCTGCCGTGGAAGCGGGCGTGGTCGTGGGCGTGGCGATTGGGGTGTCGGTGGGCGTGGCGGTCTCATTGAAGAATCGCTCCACTTCGGCGGCGAGCCTCTCGGGGCGTTCGATGTGTACCTGATGACTGGTGCTGTCGAAGAACACGTCGCGGCGGTTCCTGATGTGCGATTTGCGTTCGGCGATGCCGGCTGCGCCGATGCGCTTCTGGCGCGAATCGTCGGTGCCGTCGTCGGCTTCGATCCACAGCACCGGCGCGGTAATGTTCTTCCAGCAGGCGCGCACTTCCTCCAGCAGGTACATGACCGGATTGGAAAAGAAATCCTTGTGGCGCGGGTCACAGCGCAGCACGATGCGGCCGTCAGCGTTGGTCTTGCCGAGGTGATGCGCCAGATACAGGCTGCGCGGCTCGGTGAGGTTGCCATTGGTCTTGCGCAGGCGCGCGGCCATCTCCTCGTATGAGCCAAAGCCCGGCGAACGTGCGCGGTGCTGCAGGCGCTTCAGCCACTGCTCGTAACGTTGCGGCGTATGGGTGCCGGCGTCGTCCATCATGCCGTAGGCTTCCATGTTCACGTAGCGCGCGATGCGCTCCGGGCGCGTGCCGGCATACAGCGAGGCCAGGCCGCCGCCCATGCTGTGCGCCAGCAGGTTGATCGGCTCATGCGGTGAGTAATGGCTGACGAGGTGGTCCAGATCGCCGATCAGCTCCGGATACCAGTAGGTGTCGGTGTGGCCCCATTCGGACAGCCCGTAGCCGCGCCAGTCGGGCGCGATCAGGTGGACGTCGCGACGAAAGGCATTGGCGAAGAATTGCCAGGACGCCGAGCAATCCATCCAGCCGTGCAGCATGAACAGCTTGGGCGCGCCTTCGCGGCCCCAGCTGCGCACGTGATAGCGCAGTCCGCGGATCATCAGGTAACTGGAGCGCGGCGGGTTGGTCTCCAGCGAGGCCAGTGACGGATCGAGTGCATCGGCGACCGGCGCGTGCGGAGCGTGATGGCTGCCTGGCATGGCCTATTGGAATTTCCATAGTTGCTGACAACGGTTTGTCATTCCCACGAAAACGGGAATCCAGCGACGTTTGTCTAAAGACACTGGATCCCCGCTTGGCCGTTCCTCGAAACTTCGGCCTGCGGCCTCGTTTTCGCGGGGATGACGGATGACTGTCATGGATTTTGAAATCATCAGCAGGCTTATAGTGCAGCGCTGCCGCCGGCAGGGCGTGGCGTCTCGGCGAGGAATTTCTCGATATGCGTGGCCAGTTCTTCGGGGCGTTCCAGATGCACCATGTGGCCGGTGTCCGGCATCAGCACATCGGTGCGGTTCCTGAAACAGGCCTTGCGCGACACCATGCCTTCGGGGTCGATGGACATCGCCTTGGGAATGCGGGTATTGAGCGCATGCACCCACAGGACGGGTGCCGTGACCAGGCTCCAGCAGGCGGTCACTTCGTCATGCCGGTAGCGCAGCGGGTTGACCCAGTAGGCCTGCAACGCCGGATCGGTGGACAGCGCCACCTTGCCGTGAGCGTTCAGGCGTCCCCAGTGGCGGGCGATGAAGGCGCCGCGCTCCGCATCGAGACGCGGCTCCTTGCGCCGCACGCGCGCGGTGAGATCCTCGAAGGATTCGTATTCCTTGCCGGGCGGGTCTTCGCGCAGGTGCTCCAGCCACTTGCGGTAGCGCTTGGGCTGGTCCTCGGGGCTGGTGACGGCGAGCCCCCAGCCCTCCACGTTGATGAGGCGCGAGACGCGCTCGGGGCGCAGGCCGGCGTAAACCGCCCCGACATTGGCGCCCATGCTGTGGCCGAGCAGGTCGATCGGTTCATCGGGCTGGAAGTGCCGCAGGATGGCGTCCAGATCGCCGTACAGGTCCGGGTACCAGAAGGTGTCGGCGTGCTCGTCATGGGTCTCGCCATAGCCGCGCCAGTCCGGTGACAGCACGTGCCAGTCGCCCTGCAGCGCGTCGACCACGAACTGGAACGAGGCCGATACGTCGGAGTAGCCGTGCAGCATGAACAGTTTGGGCGCG
>CANIIN010000404.1 GCA_947467405.1 Betaproteobacteria bacterium
AAAGCGTCCCTCTGAAGTGGGGGATATACAAGGCTCTTTTCGCATTAGTTAGTGATGATCAGCGACGCTGCGCAGAAACTCAATTGCGGATCAGGACGTACGTCACCACTGCCGGGTAAGCTTTTTCCCTCTTGTATAGAGGCATATCACCAACTAATGCGAAAAGAGCCATATACAAGGGGGGCTTGCCCCCTTGTTCAGTGAATACCTAGACTGAACCGATCATGAAATTCAAGGACTACTACGCCACCCTTGGTATCGAGCGCAGCGCCTCTGATGGCGACATCAAGAAGGCGTATCGCCGGCTGGCGCGCAAATTTCATCCCGACGTGTCCAAGGAAAAGGGCGCCGAAGAGAAATTCAAGGAAGTGGCCGAGGCCTATCAGACGCTGTCCGACAAGGAAAAGCGCGCTGCCTACGACCAACTGGGAACCCATCGCCCCGGCGAAGATTTCCGTCCGCCCCCCGGCTGGGAGACACATTTCTCGTCTGGTGGCACGGACGATGGCGGACCTGATCTGGGCGGCATCGACCTGGGCGACCTGTTCGACATGCTCGGGCGCGGCGGACGCGGGGGTGCCCATCGTGCGCAGGGCGCCCACGCCGGTGCGACGCGCGGGCACGGCGATTTCGCCATGGCCGGCCAGGACTTCGAAGCCAACGCCCCACTCTCGCTCGAGGATGCCTATCGCGGCACCGAATTGACGCTGGACCTCGCCATGCCGGAAATGACCGCCGACGGCATGATCCGGCGCATCCCGCGCCAGGTTCGCGTGCGCGTTCCCAAGGGCGCGACGGACGGCCTGCGACTGCGCGTGCCGGGCAAGGGCGGCGCGGGCCTGAACGGCGGGCCGGCCGGCGACCTGTATCTCAACATCACGCTGCGTCCGCATGCATTGTTCCGCGTCACCGGCCACGACCTCTACCTCGAATTGCCCATCACGCCCTGGGAGGCGGTGCTCGGCGCCACCGTCGAAGTGCCGACCATGGAAGGCCGCGTCGCGCTCACCATCAAGCCCGGCTCGCGCGCCGGCCAGAAGCTGCGCGTGACCGGACGCGGCCTGCCGCGGCCCGGCGGGAAGACCCCGGGCCACGCCGGCGACCTGTTCTGCGTGCTCAGCATCGTCACGCCCACCGTGCCGGGCGAGCGCGAGAAGGAGCTGTACAAGGAACTCGCCACGATCTCGAGCTTTGATCCGAGAGGACACTTCGCATGAGCCGCACCGAAAACGATTTCCCGCTGCAATTCCTCGGCGACGAGGATCTGCTCTCCGCGGACGAACTGCTCGACCTGTCCGGGCTGCAGCACGACGAACTGTCCGCGCTGGTCGATCAAGGCGCATTCGGCATCGACATGCACCGCCTGGTGGTGACCGAATGGCGCTTCGCCGGCAGCACCGCGCGCGTGCTGCGCCGTGCCATCGACCTGCGCAACACCTTCGAACTGGAACACGCCGCCACGTCCGTGCTGTTCGGCCTGCTGGAACGCATCGAAGACCTGCAACGTCACGTGCGCGAACTGGAATGCCACAGCGTTGGTGATGATCGCGGCGACGAGCCGCGGCGCTGATCTCTCAGCCTCGTTGACCACTGGAGGACGACTGCGGCACGACCACTGCGGTGCGACGACTGCGCTTCTCGCGCATCCACACGACTGGCATACTCTGCCGGCCATGAATCGACACCTCGCTAGCCACACCGCGCACGTCCCACGACAAGTCGCCCCGTTGCAGAGCCGTCCGCATCGCTATCTCCATCGCCTGCTGAGCCTGGCCGCGGGCAGTTGCATCCTGCTCTCGACAGCCAGCCTGGCCCAACCGGTCAACGGCAATGCCGCCACGCTGCCCGCGCCGGTGGCCGCCGCCCTGCGCGCCGCCAATATTCCGCTGACTGCCGTCGCGGCGCAGGTCCAGGAGATCGGCACCGCGCAAGCGCTGCTGGCCCTGAACACGTCGCGCGCCATGAACCCGGCCTCGACCATGAAGCTGGTCACCACCTTCGCCGGACTGGACATGCTCGGCCCGACCTTCTCATGGAAGACCGATGTTTCCATCGACGGCACGCTGGCCAACGGCGTGCTGGACGGCAACCTCGTCTTCAAGGGGCGTGGTGACGCCAGGCTCACCGTCGAGCATTTCTGGATGCTGCTGAAGCATCTGCGCGAGCGCGGCGTACGCGACATTCGCGGCGACCTGGTGCTGGATCGCGGTGCCTTCGAAGCGGTGTCGTTCGACGCCGGCCGCTTCGACAACGACCCGACGCGCCCCTACAACGTCGGGCCGGATGCACTGCTGGTCAATTTCAAGGCGGTGCGCTTCACCTTCGTGCCGGATGCCGCCAGCGGCAAGGCCAATGTGATCGCCGAGCCGCGCCTCGCGCAATTGGAAGTAGCGCCGAACGTGCGCCTGTCGGACGAAGCCTGCGGCGACTGGCGCGCGCGCCTGAAAGCGGATTTCCAGTCGGTCAATGGCGGCGGCGTGCGCGCCGTGTTTGCCGGATCCTATCCCGCGAGTTGCGCCGACAAGACCTGGAACGTTGCCCTGTTCACGCCCAACGCCTTCTTCGAGGGCGTGTTCCGTTCACTGTGGACGGAGATGGGCGGCACGCTGCAAGGCAAGGTGCGCGAGGCCGTCGTGCCCCCGAGTGCGCGCCTGCTGACCACGCACGAATCGCCGCCGCTCTCGGACGTGGTGCGCGACATCAACAAGTTCTCCAACAACGTGATGGCGCGGCAACTGTTCCTGACCATAGGCATGGAAAAAACCGGACAGCCGGCGCGCGCCGACTTGTCCGCCGAGGCCGTGCGTGCGTGGCTCACCGACAAGCGCATCGACCTGCCGGAACTCGTGATGGACAACGGCTCCGGCCTGTCGCGCACCGAGCGCATCACCGCGGCCGGCATGACCCGGCTGCTGCAGGCCATCTACGCCAGCAGCCTGATGCCGGAGATGATGTCCTCGCTGCCCATCGTGGCACTGGACGGCACCATGCGGCGTCGTTTCAAGTCGGAAGAACTCGCCGGCCAGGCACATATCAAAACCGGTTCGCTGTCGGATGTCCGCGCCATTGCGGGTTACGTGCTGGCAGCAAGCGGGAAGCGCTACGCCGTGGTGTTTTTCGTCAATCACGGCAATGCCGCGCAAAGCCAGCCGGCGCAGGACGCGCTGCTACGCTGGGTGCATGCCCTTGGAGCGCGTGGCACGGGCACCACAGTGGAACGCTGAAAACCTGACAATCGGGCAGCGCATTCGCCCTCAAAAGAGGGTCGTCCGCAGCACGCAAATGCTTGTAGACCCTTGCCAGATAAGGATCTACAAGCACTACCCTCTGTGAATTGTCGAGTCGGCGAAAGGACAGAAGGACACGCCCTGCGGCGCGCTAGTATGGTGAATTGGAAGTTCGTTAAGTATTCACTGAACAAGGGGGCAT
>CANIIN010000405.1 GCA_947467405.1 Betaproteobacteria bacterium
GGGCGCGCAGTGACGCTGTAGCGAGCGGCGGGTATCGCGAGTTGGACATGGCCTAGCGGGACGGCTCGAACCGAGGCCTGGAGTGAATAGCGGCAGAGCCACTTTTCGCCACCGCCCTTCAATGCCCGCAGAAGCCCATCCAGAGCCGATCTCCAAGACACTCCCCTCTCACCAACAGCACCGGTCGAGCTTGCCGCACAATGCCACCACGACGGAGCAATGAACCGCCCCGCACCGAAGGGCAACCATAGTGCCCACGGTCCGCCACGAGGCCCTTAGCTAAAGGAGGAAGTCATGCCAAAAGGTTCACTCGGCAAGATGCTGGTCGGCAGCGCGATCAGCACCTCAGCCATCCGTTACGCCGACAAGGAAGCCTTCGTCTGCACCGCCACCGGGCGGCGCCTGACCTTCAAACAGGTGAACGAGCGCTGCAACCGCCTGGCGCACGCGCTGATGAACCAGGGCTACAGGAAGGGCGATGTGGTGGCGTTTCTCTCCACTAACCGCGTCGAGGTGGTGGAGATCTATTTCGCGCTGGCCAAGACCGGCATCGTCGGCATTCCGCTCAACTATCGCCTGGCGCCCAACGAAGTGGTGGAACTCATGCGCGCCATGAAGGCCACCGGACTGGTGTGCGAAGCCCAATTCAAGGCGGTGGCGGAACAGGTGCAGCGCGAGCTGCCCACGCTGCGGCACGTCGTGGCCTTCGGCGAAGAGCCATCGCCATCACACTGGGCGCTCGACTACGAAACAGAGCTTGCGAAATCATCCGCCGCCGAGCCGACGGTGGATATCGAGGAACACGATCCGTATTACTTCAACCTCACCTCCGGCACCACCGGGCTGCCCAAGTCGTACGTGCTGACGCAGTTCCACAACAGTTCCATTGGCGGCTTCATGCGCAGCTTCGATCTGTCGCGGCAAGACGTGGTGATGACGGTGTTCCCGATGTTCGGGCGCGTGGGCTTTGGCTGGCTGTTCGGCTCGATCAGCTACGGCGTGAAGAACGTGCTGGTGAATTTCGAGCCGGCCGAAGTGCTGCGCCAGATCGAGACCGAGCGCGTGACCATCGTGAACCTCGTCGCCACCATGGCGGCCATGCTCACCGCCGAACCCACACTCAAGGACCGCGACCTGTCGTCCTTGCGCGCCACGGTGTTCGCCGGCTCCATGCTGCCCGCGCCGATCCGCCAAGCGACCATGAAGAAACTCGCGCCGGGGCTATACGAGTACTACGGCATGCAGGAATCCGGTTCGCTGGTGGCGAGCACGCCGGAAGACCGCGCCAAGAAGCCCGACTCGGTGGGGCAGGTGTCGCTCTTTGCCGAAGTGCGCATCGTCGATGCCGAGGGCAACGACATGCCGGTGAACGAGATCGGCGAAATCATCGGCCGCTCGCCGAACTCGATCACCGAATACTTCGACAATGCGGAGAAATCCGCCGAGACCTTCAGGAACGGCTGGCTGCACACCGGCGACCTGGGGCGGCTGGACGGGGACGGCTATCTCTACATCTGCGGGCGGCTGAAGGACATGATCATCACCGGCGGGCAGAATGTGCACTCGGCGGAAGTCGAAGAAGCGCTGCACTCCTTCCCCGGCGTGGCCGACTGCGCCGTGATCGGCCTACCCGACGACCTGTGGGGCGAGCGCGTCAGCGCCATCGTGGTGCCGGCAGCCGGCGCGAACATCGACACCGAAGCGCTGAAGCACTTCTGCCGCGAGCGGCTGGCGGGCTTCAAGACGCCGAAGGAGATTTTCATACAAGCCGAACCGCTGCCGCGCACGCCCACCGGCAAGGTGCAGAAGTTCCTGCTGGTGGAGCAGTACGGCAAGGCGAAGAAGGCGTAGAACAAACAGGACGAATGGACGGCGCGCGAGGCGCGCGGCCGATGCCACGCGGATCGCCGCATGGCCTTGATGAATTTGACACTCAACGGAGAACTGCAATGAAACTGGAACATCGCCGTATCGTCGTCACCGGTGGCGGCTCGGGCATCGGCCGCGCCATCGCGCAGCGCTTCGCTGAAGAAGGCGCCAAGGTTGCCATCCTCGATCGCGACCTGGCCGGCGCGCAGGAGACGGCGCGCCAGTGCGGCGCAACGGCCATCGAAACCGATGTCTCCAATGAAGAGTCGGTCAACAAGGCGGTCGAGCAGGCAGCGGCGGCGCTGGGCGGCATCGACGGTGTGGTGAACGCCGCGGGCGTGGGCTACACGGCGTCGTTCAAGAAGACCGACTTCGCCAACTGGAAACGCGTTCTCGGCATCAACCTCGACGGCCCGTTCCTGGTGTGCCACGCCGCGCTGCCCTGGCTGAAGGAAGCGGGCAAGGCGACCATCGTGAACATCTCCTCCGGCGCCGCGCTGCAGCCCTACCCCGGCGCCTCGGCCTACGCGGCGTCGAAAGCGGGACTGCTCAACCTGAATCGCGTGCTGGCCAAGGAACTGGCGCCCAAGATCCGCTGCAACGTGATCTGCCCGGGGCCGATCGATACGCCCATGCTGGCGGGCCGCGGCAATCTCGGCGTCAAGGAGGGCTCGCGCGACCCGGCGATCATCGACAACATGATGAAGCTGATCGGCCTGCAGCGTAAGGGCCAGCCCGAGGAAATCGCCAACGTGGCGCTGTTCCTCTCCTGCGACGATTCGTCCTTCATGACCGGCAGCAACATCGTCGTGGACGGCGGGCGCATCTACAACTGATCCAGCGACTCGAAAACCGAATCAACCAACGTACCAGGGAGAATACTGTGGGTGGAAGCATGCTGAAGGACAAGGTCGCCGTGGTCACCGGCGCAGGGCGCGGAATAGGCAAAGCCATCGCGGTGATGATGGCGGCGCAGGGCGCCAAGGTGGTGGTGAACGACGTGGGCGCAGGACTGTACGGCCAGCAGGACAGCGAAGAGCGCCCCGCGCAGGAAGTGGTCAACCTCATCAAGCAGCAGGGCGGCGAGGCCGTCGCCAACTACGACAGCGTGTCGGAATGGGACAGCGCGCAGCAGATCGTCGGCGACGCGGTGAAGAACTTCGGCCGCATCGACATCGTGGTCAACAACGCCGGCATCCTGCGCGACGCGATGTTCCACAAGATGATGCCCGAGGACTTCGACGCGGTGATCAAGGTTCACCTGTACGGTACATTCAACGTGAGTCGAGCCGCGGCCGACCACTTCCGAAAACAGGAAAGCGGCAGCTACATCCACATGACCTCTACGTCGGGCATTCTCGGCAACGTGGGCCAGGGCAATTACTCCGCCGCGAAGATGGGCATCGTCGGCCTGTCCACGTCGCTGGCGCCCGATCTGCAGCGCTACAACATCCGCTCCAACTGCATCGCGCCCTCTGCCAACACGCGCATGACGCAGAGCGTGCCGGTAGCAGCAGCCATGAAGGAGGCGCGCGAAAAGCGCCTGGCCGGCA
>CANIIN010000406.1 GCA_947467405.1 Betaproteobacteria bacterium
AACCACGCTCGCCAAGAAAGAAGTTCTTCACGAAAGGGTGCCCGACGGCGACGACCTCGGCAAGGCTCCCGTAAAACAGGATCTTCTGCTCGGCGAGGACCGCGACACGATCCGACAATGACACCAGGGTATCGAGGTCGTGAGTGACCATGATGACGGTAAATCCGAGTTTCGCCTGCAGAGACTGGATGAGCCTGACGAAACTTTCGCTGCGATCAGGGTCGAGCCCGGCCGTCGGCTCATCCAGAAACAGCAGTTCGGGCTCCAGCACCAGCGCGCGCGCGAGCGCAATGCGCTTGATCATGCCACCGGACAGGTCCGAGGGCATCTTCCAGGCGTGGCGCCGTTCGATGTCCACCATGTCGAGCTTGAGCATCACCATGTCGTGGATGAAACCCTCGTCAAATGCGCGCAACTCGCGCAGCGGCAGCGCAATGTTTTCGAACACCGGCAGCGCGCTATAGAGCGCCCCCTCCTGGAACAGCACGCCCCAGCGGCGGCGTATCTTCTTGAGCAGCGCCGGGTGCGAGCCCTGCAGCGGGATGCCGAATACCTTGATGCTGCCCCGATGCGGGTTCTCCAGGCCCAGGATCTGCCGCATCAAGGTGGTCTTGCCGCTGCCCGAGCCACCCACCAGCGATACGATCTCACCGGGCATGACGGTCAGTTCCAGGTCGCGATGCACCACGTACTCGCCGAACACGGTCCACAGACCATGCACCTCGATGACGGGCTCGACGGTCGCGCCGTTGCTCATGACAGGCTGATGCCCACGTCGGCATAGATGATGGCGAATATGGCGTCGGCAAGGATCACGACGGTAATGGAGGTCACCACCGAGCGCGTCGTCCCTGCCCCCAGGCTCTCGGTATTGGGCTGGATGCGAAGGCCAAAGTGGCAGGCGACCAGCGCAATCAGCGCGCCGAACACCACGCCCTTGCCCACGCCCAGCCACAGGTTGATGGAGGGCACCGCAGCGGGCAGGCCGAGGATGAACTGGGTCATGCTCATGCCGAGCTGCAATTTGGCCGAAAACGCGCCGCCGATCAGGGCGACGGCCGACGTCCACAGCACCAGCAAGGGCACCGCCACCGCCAGCGCGATCACCTTGGGCAGGATCAGGCGCACGGTGTAGGGAATGCCCATCACGGCCAGCGCATCGAGCTCCTCGGTGACGCGCATCACGCCCAATTGCGCCGTGATCGCCGAGCCGGAACGCCCGGCGACCAGCACCGCGCAAATCATCGGCCCCAGCTCGCGAATAATGCCCAAGCCCAGGATATTGACGATGAAGGTATCCGCGCCGAAGCTGCGCAATTGCTCCGAAGACAGGTAACTCAGCGTCACGCCGATCAGGCATCCCACCGCCGCCGTGATGCCCAGCGCCTCGGTGCCGGACCGGTAGATGCTGGCGGAAATTTCCCGCCAGGGTCCGCGACTCGGATGGCGCAGCAGTTCCAGCGAGTCCATCAGCGTCTGGCCAAACAGGCGCAGCATGTCCAGCACGTGGTCCAGCAACAGCAGGGCAATGTTGCCAACGCCCCGGATGGGCGCCAGCGCATCGAAGCGCCATTGGACCGCCGGTACCGCTTGGTGGCCTTCGAGGTTGGCAAAAAATATCTCATGCTCCGGGCGCAGCGATAGCGCAGTCGGACGAATCTTGCCCCACGCGCGCCACAACAGCAGCGCACCCACATGATCGAGACGCTGCACACCCGACAGGTCCCAGCTGGCCGGCTTTCCCGCCAATTCATCCAGGCGAGCCTTCAGCGCGCGCGCGCGGGATTCAAGGGCGCGGATGTCCCAGGCACCGGACAAGACATGGACGGACGTGCCGTCACCCGCCTGGCGCAGGTCCAACTCAGGGTCGCGAACGACCTTGGGCCCCCGCTCATTCATGTTGCGTCATTCATGCTGGACATTCCTCTCGGGCAGCCCCCTTTACCAAAGGGGAAGAGACCACGCGCGACAGGGCCGGACGCTAACAGCTTGAGGAGGAAATATCAAACACCGGCCATGGCGCCCGCTGTGACGAACGGACGGGTAAACTTGGAGCATGGCCAACGCACCATCGGAAAGCAGACAAAGCGGCGCCACGCCGGACGCGAACAGTAACCCAGCGTTGGTGGCCGCTCGCGCCGAAATTCGCGACATGCAGCGCACCGTTGCGGCTTTGCGCGACGGACTGGAGGCTGCTCACGCCGATGCCCAGGCCGAAGTGGCGCGGGTGAATGCCGCGAACGCCAATGAAATCGTCCAATTGAAGACGACCGCCGCGGCGTTGCGCGACACCTTGGAACACGCGCGCGTGGAGCGCGAGACATCGGTTCAGCAGGCGCACGCTGCATCCGCACAGGAAATCGCCCAGCTCAAGGCGACTGCCACGGCCTTGCGCGAAGAACTGGAGCGCGCCCGCATCGATCGCGAAACCGCCGTGCAGGCAGCAACTTCATCCGGGCACCATGAAATCGAGATGCTCAAGTCCACGGCAACGCGCATTCGCGATGAACTGGAGCAGTCAGTCGCCAACACGCGCCAACAGGTATCGCAGGCGCAGGCAGCCTTAGCGGGCGAAATATCCCAGCTCAAGGCGACGGTCACCACGCTGCGACAGGAGCTTGAAATTGCCAATGCCAATCGCGAGGCGGCGGTGCAAAGGGCCATTCGCGAACAAGCCGAGGAAAACACGCAGCTGCGCGAAACCGTGCAGGCGCTGCGCAGCCAGGTCGACCAACAAGCGGACAGCGCCGCTGAAAAAGGCAAGAACGCCGCCCGGAGAAAAGCCTGATGAGCTCGCCTGCGTTGACCGGGGGAATCCCGGTAACATCGCCCCTGTTTGACCCATTGAACACCATCCGCCTGCCAGCAAGCGCAGGCGCTCAACGGAGCGCACCATGAAAATGGACGAACCCGTGGCGCCCAAGTCGAACCGAATCACCAAGCCTGCTGCAGCAGCACCGGGCGGCGACCGCCGGCGACTTCGCGAAGCCGAGCTGCTGCTCGAAGTCGCGCGCCGCATGGCGGGCTACGACTCGCTGGACGAAGTGCTGCGCGCGCTGGTGGAGATGACCACGGACGAATTGGGAACCGAGCGCGGATCGCTGTTCCTCAACGACCCGGCCACCAACGAGCTCTACTCCCGCGTCGCGCAGGGCAACATCCAGCGCGAGATCCGCATCCTCAACAACAGCGGCATAGCCGGCACCGTCTACACCACCGGCGAGGCCCTGATCATCCAGGACGCCTATTCGGACCCGCGCTTCAACCGCGCAGTCGACGAGCAGACAGGCTTCACCACCCGCAACATCATGTGCGTGCCCATCCGCACCGTGAAGGGCGACGTGATCGGCGTGGCGCAGACCCTGAACAAGCGCTCGGGAAAATTCACCAAGCAGGACATGCATCTGTTCGCCGCCAT
>CANIIN010000407.1 GCA_947467405.1 Betaproteobacteria bacterium
GGGATGGCAAGCCATGAACGCCACCCTCTCCACCAACTGGAAAGCCTGGGCCATCGCCCTGCCACCGGCCGCGCTGCTGTTCATCCTGCCCTTTCCCGGCACCGTGGCATTGCGCCTGCTGCTGCTCAGCATTGCCTTCGTGACGGCGATCCTCACCTGGAAGCGCAGCGCGCCACCGCCCGTGCCGTTCAAGATCGTGCTGGCGCTGTGGGCCATCATTGCTGCAGCCTCGGTGCCCGGTTCGTTCGATCCCGCCTATTCGCTGGGCGAAGTGAAGAACGAAATCGGCTACACGCTGATGGCCTTCATCGCCTTCTATTTCCTTGCCGACAGTACGGCGCAGGTTCGCCGCATGGGTACGGGCCTCGCCGCCGGCATGGTCGTGATGGTGGTCGGCGCCATGGCGATGCAATCGGGACAAAGCCTGTGGGTGGTGCGATCCACCGAGCGCATCTGGAACGAAGCGACCTTCATCGGCGGCAGCGGCGTCTATGCCACCTACCTCATGACCGCCGCACCGCTGCTGCTGGCGGCGCTGCTGGGCGCGAAACGATTGGTTGCCGCCGCCCTGGCCTTCGTGGCCATCCTCATCGCCGGCTACTTCACCGGCCAGAAGATCTTCATCCTGGTGGCCGGAGTGCAGTTGGCACTGCTGCTCTGGCTGCTCAATCGCGGCGGGCTGTTGCGCCTGAATCGCAAGTGGATCATTGCCACCATAGCCGTCGGCGTGGTCGTGCTCGGCGCCATGATGCAGCAGATCCTCGTCAGCCGGGCCATGACCAACAATCCGCTACGGGACAATTTCATCGGCGACGTGCGCGTTCGCCAGTGGCCAAAGATCGTCGGGCACATCATGGAACACCCACTCACCGGTTCAGGCTTCGGCCGCAACGCCATGCAGAAGGCCACTCCCGATTTGCTGACCCCGGATGTGCCACTGTTCTGGCACGCGCACAACGTCTTCCTCAACTACGGCATCAGCATGGGTCTGCCCGGCGTGCTGGCCCTGCTGCTGGTGTTCGGCTGCCTGTTGCGCGCCTTCTGGAAGCTCGCGCGCCATGGCAACGATGTGCAACGCGTGATCGGCGCCGCCGGCGTCGCCATGGTGGCCGGCGTCATTGCGCGCAACCTGACCAACGATTTTTTCATGCGCGACATGTCGCTGCTGTTCTGGAGCTTGAGCGGACTGCTGCTGGGGCTGGGTAACCGCATGGGCCACAACAGGGAACAAGCCGCCGCATGAAGATCTGCTTCTACAACGTGACGGCCACCTACATACAGGGCGGACTGGAAACCTACTGCTGGGAAGCCGGTCGGGCGCTGGCGCGCCGCGGCCACGAGGTCACCATCGTGGCCGGCAACGACGGCGATGCGCGCCACGACGACGTGCGCCTGGTGCAGTTCTCGTTCATCCACGAAAAGAGCTGGCCGGATTTCGGCACGCGTTTTCGACGCCTCATGGAACGGCTGTCCTTTGCGCGGCATTCGCTCGGCCACCTGGTGGCCGAGGGCTACGATGCCGTGATCGTAAACAAGCCCTTCGATTTCCCCATCCTGTGGCGCGCCCGCGGCATGGGCCTGAAGGCACAGACCGTGTTCCGTTCCGGCGGCAAGGACTTTTATGCCGGCGACCGTTATTTCGCCGGCGCCATCGACCACTGGGTTTCCACCAGTCGCTACAACGCGCTGCAGGTGCAGAAGCGCTACGGACGCAAGGTCGGCGTCATCCACAACGGCGTGGACATCGATGAATTTCACCCCATGCCGCGCAGCATGGAGTTCCGCAAACGGCTGGGCATCGGCGCCGACGATTTCACGCTGGTCAGCATCGGCCGGCTGGTCGGGTTGAAAGGCCTGCGCGTGGTCATCGAAGCGCTGCAGGGCATTCCCGGCGCACACTTCATCATCGCCGGCGACGGCCCCGAGCACGAACGTCTGGTGCAGCAGACGCAGCAACTGAGCGTGGCCGATCGCGTGCACTTTGCCGGCCGCGTGGCGCACGACGTGCTGCCGGTGCTGCTGGCCGACGCCGACGCGTTCGTGCAGCCATCCATCGGTGAAGAGTCCTTCGGCATCAGCCTGGTCGAAGCCATGGCTTGCGGCCTGCCAGTGCTGGCATCCAGGCTGGGCGGCATGCTGGAGATCGTCGACGATCGGCCGGGCGACAACCAGACCGGCGAGCTGTTGCCACCGGGCGACGTTGCAGCCTGGACGGCGGCCATCCAGAAACTGGCGACCGACGCCGCACATCGCCGGCGTCTCGGCGATGCCGGACGGCAGCGCGCCGACCAGCACTTCACCTGGGCGGCCAACGCCCTGAAGCTTGAACGCATGCTGACCGGACAATGGTCGCCCGTGCAGGATGACCTCGATGCGCTTGATGCCCTGGAAGCAGCCGATGACGTGCAACCCGAACCCACCCAACAGACGGTGAGCAAATAACATGTGCGGCATCCTGGGCTACGCCATGCGCGACGGCGCCGCTGTGCCGGGCGACCTGCGCGAAGCCATTGCCGGCCTTGCCCACCGCGGCCCGGACGACCACGGCCTCTGGGCGGAGGGCGGCACCGCGCTCGGCTTCGTGCGCCTGTCCATCATCGACCTGTCGCCAGCGGGCCATCAACCCATGGCCAGTCCCGACGGACGCTACTGGATCGTCTTCAACGGCGAGATCTACAACTTCCCGGAACTCCGCGCCCAGCTTGAATCTTCGGGCGAATCATTCGTCGGCCATTCGGATACCGAAATCCTGCTGCGGCTGTTCCTGCGTGACGGCTTCGAGCGCTGCCTGCAACAGTTGCGCGGCATGTTCGCCTTCGCCGTGTGGGACCGCCAGACGCGCACACTCAGCCTGGCGCGCGACCGTCTCGGCGTGAAGCCGCTGGTGTACGCCGAAACCGAGCGCGGTCTGCTGTTCGCCTCCGAGATCGCCGCGCTGTTCCGCATCGATCCCAAGCTGCCGCGCGAGCCCGACCTCGCCGCCATCGACCACTACCTGACCTACCAGTACATTCCCGCGCCGCTGACCGGCTTTCGCGCCATCAAGAAGCTGCCCCCGGCGCACGCCATGGTGGTCCGCAACGGCAAGATCGAGCGCCTGTGGCGCTACTGGGACATCGACTACTCCAAGCGCTCCAGTCTGTCGTTCGGCGATGCCTGCGAAGCGCTGCGCGAGCAGATGCTTGAGGCCACCAAAATCCGCATGATCAGCGATGTGCCGCTGGGCGCTTTCCTGTCCGGCGGCATCGACTCCAGCATCACCGTCGCCGCCATGTCGCGGCTGTCGTCGACGCCGGTGAAGACCTACGCCATCGGCTTCGAGGAAGAACGCTTCAACGAACTACCCTTCGCGCGCCAGATCGCCGAGCACCTCGGCACCGACCACCACGAGATGACGGTCGAGTCCAA
>CANIIN010000408.1 GCA_947467405.1 Betaproteobacteria bacterium
CGGTTCCCTGTACTCACGTGAACCATTTCTGCACAGACTGCCCGATGAGCAACTAGTCGAACTGATCCGCTCGGATATCGCTCGCGGGATAGGATCCAATGTCGTCAAACTGGTGCACGCGTCCATCAAAGGCCTCGCAACCTACACGGAAGTGCAGGACAGGCCTGAACAGGGTCAGGCTGCCGCGCGGAAATACGCCGGGCCATCAGACACCGCCTTGAAACGCCCCGATCAGGTGGCGACACCCCTGATATCGCTTCAAACCACGACCAAGTCGTCCGCGCAGAACCACGGCGCGCTGGGCGGCGCCGTGTACAACATCTATCTGTCGCTGCCCGCCACCGCTGACGAAACCGTCTTCGCAGCGATCTTCAGCGCACTGAAAAACACGCTGATCGACTAAGCGGGCCGCATGCCGGACGGGCGCCCCTGCCCCGACTCGAGCCGGGGCGACTCAAGCGCCGAACAAATTGCCAAGTTCTGCGCCGGGGTCTTCCGCGCGCATGAAAGCCTCGCCCACCAGGAACGCGTTCACGCCATGCCGGCGCATGCGCGCCACGTCGGCTGGCGCCTGTATGCCGCTTTCCGTCACCACGATCCGGCCAGACGGGATGGACGAGAGCAGCCCGATCGTCGTGTCCAGTGAAGTCACGAAAGTGCGCAGGTTGCGGTTGTTGATGCCGAGCAGCGGGGTCTTGAGCGTCAGCGCGCGATCCAGTTCGCCGGCATCATGCACTTCAACCAGAACTGCCATGCCCAGACTCATGGCAATGCTTTCCAGCGCCTGCATCGGCGCGGTCTCGAGCGCCGACACGATCAGCAGGATGCAATCCGCACCCAGCACCCGCGACTCGTACACCTGATAGGGATCGACCACGAAATCCTTGCGCAGGGCAGGCAGATTGCAATTCGCCTTGGCCAGCGCCACATATTCGGGCGCGCCGCGAAAAAACTCCACATCGGTGAGGACCGACATGCAGGCTGCGCCATGTTGCGCATAGCTGCGCGCGATGGCCGCCGGGTCGAACGGGTCGCGCAGCAGCCCCTTGCTGGGACTGGCACGCTTGATTTCGGCAATCACGGCCAGCTTGCCGGCATCGACACGGACACGAATGGCCGACACAAAATCGCGACACGCCGGCATCCTCTCGGCTTCAGCACGCAACGATTCCAGGTCGCGCACACTGCGAGCCCGAGCCACCTCGGTGGCCTTGACTGCAAGGATGCGCTCGAGAATGTCGGGGGGATTGCTGGTCTGACTACTCATGGCAGGTTACTCAAAAAACGCTCGAAAATCGGCTGCACGCACAGCAATCCTTGCTCATGGAGGAAGCGCTGGAGCGGACTTTCGGGCAGTGGCGATCGCCCGCCATATTGAAGCAAGCTTCGCGCGAACCCCGTCCCAAGGCCAAGACCCTATGCGATGCGCCGCCTTGTGGCACGCCCGCTTGAACGCAATGTGCGACTCGTGGCAGAACGCGCAACGCCAACAAGCGAGTTCAATGCAGCATTAACGGCGGCATCCGTCGGGAATATCTTCGACAGTTCTGGCGTCAACAAGACGAGGTTGCTGCCTTTTTTGAATTCCGCGAAATGCTTTCCACGCACACCTTTTCCAAGATCGTCGCGTCGATACTCCGCACGCATCTCTTCAACCTTCTTCATATATTTTCCTTTCATGTCGCGTAGCCATGCGCGCACTGATGATGCGATATTTGCCGCGACGATGACTGTAAATCACAGCAAGAACACGAGCCATGCGCGACAGGCCGAACATCAGCCAACGTTCCTCGCCGATCGAATGGTCGGGATCTGTAAACGTGTACGCCATCGGATCACCAAAGACAGAGGCCGCCTCTTCAAAGCTGACTTTATGCTTCTTAAAGTTCAGCGCAGCCTTTGCTGAATCGTTTACAAATTCCATGCGCCATTATTCCACGGCGCGGGTAATCCCGTCATGGATGAGTATCTGAAAATCGCCTGGGGATACGGCAATCGTTCCCCGTAGAACAAGTACTGGCGCGGTTTTCCGGGCAGTCCTCACCGATGCGCCCGTTGACTGGCTAAGTCGCCGCGACCTGCTTAACCGCAGCCTGTAGCGTGCGCTTGACGAACTGGTCTAGCTTGGCCCTCGCCGCGCCGCTGGCAATGACCTCGAAGGCCTTCTCCACCCCCGCTTCGAAACTGCCCGCCTTGCCGGACACATAAATGGCGGCACCGGCATTCAGGGCAACGATGTCACGCGGCGCCCCGCCACGATTGCTTAACGCCCCCAGCACCATGTCGCGGGACTCCTCGACCGATGCGGCCCTGAGCGTTCGCGGATCGTGCACCGGCAGACCGAAGCGCTCCGGATGCACCGTGTATTCCTCGATGCGTCCGTCCTTCAGTTCGCCAACCAGCGTGTCGCCGGAGATCGAGATTTCGTCCATGCCATCGAGCCCATAGACCGTCATGGCGTGGCGCGAACCAAGACGCTGCAGGACACGGATCTGGATGCCGACCAGGTCTGCGTGAAACACGCCCATCACTTGCGTCGGCGCGCCAGCCGGGTTGGTCAACGGGCCGAGAATATTGAAAATGGTGCGGATACCCAGTTCACGCCGCACCGGTGCTGCGTGCTTCATGGCCGAGTGGTGATTGGGCGCGAACATGAACCCCACGCCGACCTCGTCGATGCAACGCCCCACTTCTACAGGTGACAGATTGATATTGGCGCCTAGCGCCTCCAGCACATCCGCACTGCCGGACTTTGAAGAGACCGCCCGGCCGCCATGCTTGGCCACGCGGGCGCCGGCCGCCGCGCAGACAAAAATAGACGCTGTGGAAATATTGAAGGTATGCGCGCCGTCGCCACCGGTGCCGACCACGTCGACCAGATTGTCGGGGTCGCTCACATCGACCCGGGTCGCGAGTTCGCGCATGACCTGCGCCGCCGCCGTGATCTCGCCGATGGTTTCCTTCTTCACGCGCAGTGCGATGGTCAGCGCCGCGATCAGCACCGGCGACAGTTCGCCGCCCATGATCTGTCTCATCAGATCGAGCATCTCGTCGTGAAAGATCTCGCGGTGCTCGACAATACGAGTCAGGGCTTCCTGCGGGCTCATTGGCATGGTGGCACTTCCCTTGTCTGGCTCACGGACGCGCTGTAGGATCAGCGCGCTGGACGCATGAAAACGCTTGGTAAGGGTGGATTATTTCATGCGCGGAAGAATCCCGCGAACATTGCCGCGCCCCTTATCACTGCCACGGTGCTCGCATCGCACTTGCTCCAACCGGATATTCCCTGAACATGAAAATCGGCCGCAATGATGACTGTCCGTGCGGCAGCGGCAGAAAATACAAACACTGCTGCCTGCCCCTGCGCGGCCACCGAGCCCGGCAGACCACTTCATCC
>CANIIN010000409.1 GCA_947467405.1 Betaproteobacteria bacterium
ATCACGCGGATCGGCTTGGCCGGATAGCCCTGGGCATGAACAACACTGCTCGTGAACAGCAGGGCGGCGGCACCCGCGAGCATCATCTCCGCCAGATTGATCTTTCTCGTCATCTCCAACCCTCCTTTAGGGTGTGCTGCATTGTGATGTCAGAAAAATTCCGGGCTTCGGCAGGGGCGCTTTTGTTTTGGCGGCTATTTGCGTCCCTGACACCGGTTGAGCAGCGTACCGCAGGCTCAAGATGACGACGAGTACCGGAGGCGCCATCGGCAACATCGGGTAGCATCGCGGAAATAGCTTACTATTTAATTTAGCCAAGTCAAGCAACATCCAGTCCTTCGTTTTCAGCGCATGACACCGGGCCGCCGCGCCCTCCCGAACCCCGCTGCGCCAACCGCAAAAAAGCCTGCTGCGCGCCCGGTTGGAAGGGTTATTTGCAATAAACTATGCTCCTTCGCGGCAATTCATGGCATTCCGGTCCGACCCACGCCGGGCCAGCTTTGAAATCCACCCCTCCGACCCGCATTCACGACTCATTCATTGGACGCCCTCATCTTGAATCAAGCCACTCTGCTCCAGGGCACCCTGACCTTTTTCGCGCCTTGTCCGCGCGGCCTCGAGGCGCTGCTGGTCAGCGAACTGCAGGCGCTTGGCGCCAGCGACGCGCAGACGGCGCCCGGCGGCGCGGCCTTTCGCGGCGACATGGCGCTGTGCTGGCGCATCAACCTGTGCTCGCGCATCGCATCGCGCGTGCTGCTGCAGCTGGTCAAGGCGCCCTACAAGACCGACAAGGAGGTGTACGACGCCACCTTCGCCATCGACTGGCCCACCCTGTTCGAAGTGGCGAAGAGCATCCGCGTCGACGTCAACGCCATCCGTTCCCCGGTGAAGAGCCTGGACTTCGTCACGCTGCGCATCAAGGACGCGGTGTGCGACAACTTCCGCGCCAAGGTCAAATCGCGCCCCAACGTCGACACGCGCGAACCCGACATTCGCATCCAGGGCTTTCTCGACGCCACGCATTTCACGCTGTACATCGACACCTCGGGCGAGCCGCTGTTCAAGCGCGGCTACCGCAGCGACGTGGGCGAAGCGCCGCTGAAGGAAAACCTCGCCGCCGGCATCGTCATGCTCACCGGCTGGGACCGCCAGTCGCCGCTCTACGATCCGATGTGCGGCAGCGGCACGCTGGTCATCGAGGCCGCCATGATGGCCCTCGACATGCCGCCCGGCGCGCTGCGCGAATTCGGCTTCCAGAAATTCCTCGATCACGACGCCGACGAATGGCAGGCGTTGCGCACCGAGGTCATGGGCCGCGCATCAAAGCCCAGGCCGCTGGAGATCTTCGCCAGCGACATCGCCGGCCGCGAACTGCGCCGCACCCGTGACAACCTCGTGGCGGCAGGCCTCGCCAATGTGGTGGTCACGGCTGAAGCCGACGCGCTCGAAGTCCCGGCGCCGGGCAAGGAAGGCGTGCTGGTGACCAATCCGCCGTACGGCGTACGGATCGGCGAGACCATGGACCTCGCCGAGCTCTATCCGAAACTCGGCGATGCCTTCAAGGCGCGCTTCGCCGGCTGGAACTGCTACGTGTTTTCCGGCGACCCGCAGTTCGCCAAGCTCATCCGCCTCAAGGCAACCCGGCGCACGCCGCTGTTCAACGGCCCGCTGGAATGCCGCCTGTATGAATACCGCATGGTGTCCGGCAGCGCGCGCAAGAACGCGCCGGATGGCGACAAACCAGAACAACAGGAGGAAGGACAATGAACTCACTCAAGGGTAAGTCCGTCATCGTCACCGGCGCCGGCCAGGGCATCGGCGCCGCGTATGCGATGTACTTCGCACGCGAAGGCGCGAGCGTGGTGGTGAACGACGTCGACATGACGATGGCCGACAAGGTGACGGCCGAGGTGCGCGCCGATGCGGCCGTGAAGACCGCCGGCGGCACGGCTGTCACGCGCATGGCCGATATTTCGTCATGGGACGCCGCCGAAGGTCTGGTGAAATTCGCCGTCGAACAGTTCGGCCAGCTCGATGGCCTGGTCAACAACGCCGGGCTGTTCCATCTCGCCTCGGTCACGGAAGAGTCCGAAAAGGCCTTCCGCCGGCTGATGGAAGTCAACGTCATGGGTTTCGCCTGGTGCGGCATGCACGCGCTGCGCCAGATGATCAAGCAGGGTCACGGCTCGCTGGTCAACGCCACATCGGGTTCGCAGTCCGGCATGGGCGGCGGCGGCGCCTACGGTGGCAGCAAGGGCGCCGTGGCGGCCATGACCTACTCGTGGGCGTGTGACGTCCAGGATGCCGTGCCGGCGGGTGGCGTGCGCGTCAACGCCATTTCCCCCATGGCCTTCACGCGCATGTCGCAGGTCACCGACCAGTACACCCTCGAGCGCGGCGGCGATCCGACCAAGCGCCATCGCATCAATCCGGAATTCAACGCGCCGCTGGTGTGCTACCTGCTGTCGGATTATTCCAAGGACATCAACGGGCAGGTGGTTCGCGTGCAGGAAGGCGAGATCAGCCTGGTCAGCCACCCCGCGGTGATGCTGCCCTCGCACACCCGCGACAGCTGGAGCGTGGAGGACATCCGCGATGCCTTTGCCGCCGATCTCGGCAAGCGCCAGTTTCCGCTCGGCCCGCTGGCTATCGAGGCAACCTACAAGCCTTACAAGGTGTCGTACTCGAAGTAATTCGATACATGGCGGGGCGGGGCGGGGCGGGCTAATCGCCGTCGCAGCCCGAGCCGCAACCGGATTTTTCGCCAGAGCCACAGGCGTTCCCACCGGAACCGCAGGCGTGACCATGGGAACCACAGGTGTGACCATCGGAACCGCAGGCGTTCCCACCGGAACCGCAGATGTGACCATCGGACCCGCAGGCGTGACTGTCGTCATGCGACCCCCCCGAACCACAGGCCGATCCGCCACTCAAATCCGGCACGCCGCCGGCGCGCAGTTCCGCACCGCCCTGCTGCATGTAATCGATCCAGCGTGCCAGCGCACGGTCCATGAAATCGGCGTGCTCCGGAAACCACTCGGCGATGCGCTCGGCCAGATAGCGGCCAATGATGATGTCGCCGCCCGCCACACGCTCGCGCACGTCACGCACGGCGGCCAGCACATTGTCGTGCTGCGCCTGATGGCAATGCTGCGGCGGGAAGTGCGTGGACGCCATGTCCTGCTGCTCGCGCTCGAAGTGGTCTTCGGTGTGGCGCGCGAATTCATCCAGGCGTGCCAGGAAGTCGTCGTCCGAGGCGCGGATCAAGGCATCGAGCAATTCGACAAATTCGCGGTGCGTTTCATCCATGACCGAATTGCCGAGGTCCCACTCCGCCGACCACTCGAAGCCCGCCAGTACCGGCGAAAAATAGACCGGCTCGGCCGATACCG
>CANIIN010000410.1 GCA_947467405.1 Betaproteobacteria bacterium
CTCGACTTCCTGATGCAGGAGTTGAACCGCGAAGCCAATACGCTCGGATCGAAGATGGTGTCCAAGGAACTGTCCGACGCCAGCCTCGAATTCAAGCTGCTGATCGAACAGATGCGGGAACAGGTTCAGAACATCGAATGAACGGCAATCTCTTCATCGTCGCTGCGCCGTCTGGCGCAGGCAAGTCGTCGCTGGTCAACGCCGTTCTGGCTGAAGATCACAATTTGTTGCTGTCAATTTCCTTCACCACCCGGACACCGCGACCGGGCGAGGAAAACGGCCGCGAATACCACTTTGTCGATGCGGCCACGTTCGTCGACATGCTCGGGCGGGGGGAGTTCCTGGAAAGTGCTGAAGTGCATGGCAATCGCTACGGCACATCGCAGCGCTGGATTGAGGACACCCGGGCCACCGGCCGCGACATTGTTCTCGAAATAGACTGGCAGGGCGCGCAGCAAGTGCGCAAGATCTTTCCGGACGCGGTCAGCCTGTTCATCCTGCCCCCGTCCATGCCCGAACTGGAGCGCCGGTTGCGCAACCGCGGCAAGGATTCCGACGCGGTGATCCGCACCCGCCTAGTCAATGCCCGGGATGAGATGGCACACGTGGCGGAGTTCGATTATGTTATTATTAACAACGAGTTTCAGGAGGCCAAGCGGGATCTTGCGGCGATCTTTCGCGCCACCCGCCTCCGCGCCCAGAACGTGCTCTCAAGCAGCGAAGGAAGTCTTCCGGCACCGCTTGCAGCCTTGTTCTCCACACCACCGCACGAAGCAACCGCAAAGGATTGATTCACCATGGCACGTATTACTGTTGAAGATTGCCTGAAGAGAATTCCGAATCGCTTCCAGATGACGCTGGCTGCGACCTATCGTGCCCGCCAGCTTGCACAAGGTGGTACACCGCTGGTCGATGCCGGTCGCGACAAGCCCACCGTTGTTGCACTGCGCGAGATGTCGCTTGGCCTGATCGGGATCGAATATCTCAATCGCGTCAATGCCGGTTGAACTCGGATAGTGACAGGCAGAAGAATCGTTCCAACCGCGCGGCACTGAAGGCCGCGCGCCAGCTTCCTGCAGCCCCGTTCCGGGATTGCACTAGTCCGGCCACATCCTGTTGCCCGGACAACAGCCGAAACCTCGCACTACCGGTATCCATGAGCGGAACCTGACAGTTCATGGCTGCCGTCGCAATCACCGACCTGCGGCAATCACTGGCCTATCTGCGGCCGGCGGACATCGACCGCATCGAAGACGCCTATCGCTTCAGTGACGAAGCGCATCACGGCCAGTTGCGCAAGAGCGGCGACCCGTACATTTCGCATCCACTTGCCGTCGCCAAGATCGTGGCCAAGTGGCAACTGGACCCTCAGGCCATCATGGCCGCCCTCCTCCACGACGTGATGGAGGACACCAGTGTTTCCAAAGACCAGATAGCCACGCAGTTCGGCAAGCCGGTTGCTGAACTGGTTGACGGGCTCTCCAAGCTGGACAGGGTTGAATTTCAGTCGCAGCAGGACGCGCAGGCGGAGAACTTCCGCAAGATGCTGCTGGCCATGGCGCGCGACGTGCGTGTCATCCTGATCAAGCTGGCCGACCGGCTGCACAACATGCGCACGCTGGATTCCGTCAGCGCCGAGCAGCGACGTCGCGTTGCCAAGGAAACGATGGAGATTTATGCCCCCATCGCCAATCGGCTGGGGCTGGACGGCCTGTACCGTGAGCTTCAGGAACTGGGCTTCGCCAATCTGTACCCGCTGCGTTATCGCGTCATTGCCAAAGCCGTCAAGTCGGCGCGCGGCAATCGCCGCGAGGTCGTCAGCAAGATCCTTGACCTGATGAAGGAGCGCTTGCCCACGACAGGCATCGACGCCAACGTCACCGGTCGTGAAAAAAACATCTTCTCGATCTACAAGAAGATGCACGAGAAACACCTGTCGTTTTCGCAGGTGCTGGACATCTACGGTTTCCGCGTCATCGTCAAGGACGTGTCCTCGTGCTACCTGGCGCTGGGCGTGCTGCACGGCCTGTTCAAGCCGGTGCCGGGCAAGTTCAAGGACTACATCGCCATTCCCAAGGTCAATGGCTACCAGTCCCTGCACACGACACTGATCGGTCCGTTCGGCACACCGGTGGAAGTGCAGATCCGAACCCAGCAGATGCACAATATCGCCGAAGCCGGCGTCGCCTCGCACTGGCTGTACAAGAGCACCGATTCGGACCTGAACGAAGTCCAGCAACGCACCCATCAATGGCTGCAGTCGCTGCTGGACATTCAAAGCACCACTGGCGATGCAGCGGAATTCCTGGAGCACATCAAGGTCGACCTGTTCCCCGATGAGGTGTACGTCTTCACGCCCAAGGGGAAGATCCTCGCCATGCCACGCGGCGCCACGGCGGTCGATTTCGCCTATGCCGTGCACACCGACATTGGCAATCGATGCATGGCGGCGCGTATCAATTACGAACTGGTACCGCTGCGCACAGAACTGAAGAACGGTGATCGCGTGGAGGTCATCACGGCGCCGCATCCGCACCCGAATCCGGCCTGGCTGACGTATGTAAAAACCGCCAAGGCACGATCACAAATTCGGCACTTCCTCAAGACCGCTCAGGCTGGCGAGTCCCGTGAACTGGGTGAGCGCCTGCTGGGTCAGGCCCTGCGTGCACTGGGAACGCGTCTAGCGGATGTGGCACCCGAGCGCTGGAGCAAACTGGTCCGCGAAACCAGCGCCCATTCAAAGACCGAAATACTGGCCGAGATCGGACTCGGCAAGCGTCTGGCCGCCATCGTGGCGAGAAAACTGCTGCAATTGTCGGACTCACACCCGGCGGAAGGACGTGAATCCAAACCCGCAGGTTCGATCGTCATCCGCGGCTCCGAAGGCATGGCGGTCGAATTCGCCAAGTGCTGCAATCCGATTCCCGGCGACCCGATCATCGGTTTCATCAAGAAGGGCCAGGGCCTGGTCATCCACACGCATGACTGCCCGAGCGCAGCCAAATCAAGGTCCGATCCGGACAAATGGATCGATGTGGAATGGGATCCGGAATCAGGACGGATGTTCGACGTCAACTTGCGCCTGTCAGTACTCGATCAGCGCGGCGTCCTCGCCAAGGTAGCCGCCGCCATGGCCGAAGCAGGCTGCAATATCTCGAATGTCTCGATCGACGACAACAGCGGCATGTATGCGACGAACCGCTTCACTCTGCAGGTGGCCAATCGCGAACATCTGGCCAGGGTGATGCGGGCGCTGAGGCGGATTCCGGAGGTGATCCGGATTGCGAGGATGAAGGATTAGGGATTCACTGAACAAGGGGCTCAGTTTCGAAAATGCGCCCCTTGTATATCCCCCACTTCAGA
>CANIIN010000411.1 GCA_947467405.1 Betaproteobacteria bacterium
AAGAAGCAAGCCGCGGATGAACGCAGATGAACGCGGTGCAAACCCAATCATCTCCTGCCGTTATCCGCGCTTTCCGCGCTCGTCCGCGGCCGCAGATTCAAAGAAGCAAGCCGCGGATGCACGCGGATGAACACGGATCAAGCCAAATCATGTTTTGGGGTTATCCGCGCTTTCCGCGGTCATCCGCGGCTGCCTTTCTGCGTTTAATGCCCACATGAAACCCCAATCCATCCATTTCAAGGCCCGCGCCAGCGAAGCGCTGGACAACCCGGTGCTGCAGGAGAACCTGCGGCGCTTCAGCGGCGGCGGGCTGGCCATGCTGCGGGCCAAGGCGGTGGAGAGTTATGGCCCCAAGGCGTTCGAGGGACTGCGTGACGCCGCCGAGGCGATCCGCAACCGCGGGCTTGAGCATCTCGACACCTGGATCGAACTGTTCGAAAAGCAGGCCACCAGCCGCGGCGCGACGGTGCTGTTTGCCGAGTCCGCCGACGAGGCGCGTGACCTGGTGCTGGAGATCGCCAAACGACACGGGCTGAAGAAGGCCGTGAAGTCGAAGTCCATGCTGTCCGAGGAGGCCGGGCTGAACGAGGCGCTGGCCGCGGCCGGCGTGCAGCCGGTGGAGACCGATCTTGGCGAATACATCATCCAGCTCTGCGACGAGCCGCCATCACACATCATTGCGCCGGCCATCCACAAGAGCCGAGAGCAGGTGTCGGACCTGTTCCAGAAGCATCACGGCGGCACGCGCAAGACCGACATTCCGGACATGACGCGTGAGGCGCGCCAGGCGCTGCGCCCGCACTTCCTGTCCGCGGACATGGGCATCTCGGGCGGCAATTTCCTGATCGCGGAAACCGGCTCCGGCATCATCGTCACCAACGAAGGCAACGGCCGCATGGTGACCACGCTGCCCAAGGTGCACGTGTGCATCACCGGCATCGAGAAGGTGATCCCGACGCTCGAAGACCTTTCCACGCTGCTGCGCGCACTGACGCGCTCGGCCACGGGGCAGCCGATCTCCAACTACGTGAGCTTCTTCACCGGCGCACGCGACGAGGGCGCGACCGAAGGCCCGGAGCACATGTACTTCATCCTGGTCGACGCCGGCCGTACCGGCCTGGTCGGCTCGGACCTGCAGGACATGCTGCGCTGCATCCGCTGCGGCGCCTGCATGAATCACTGCCCGGTGTACAAGACCGTCGGCGGCCATGCCTACGGCTGGGTTTATCCGGGGCCGATGGGTTCGGTGCTGACGCCCTCCTACATCGGTCTGGAGAACGCGCTTGACCTGCCGCATGCCGCAACGATGTGCGGCGCGTGTTCGGTGGTATGCCCGGTGAAGATCCCGCTGCCCGACCTGCTGCGCAAGCTGCGCGAGAAGCAGACCGAACGCGGCCTGCGGCCGTGGCCTGAGCGTGTGGCCTTTCGGGCCTGGTCATGGCTGGCGCAACGTCCGCGGCTGTACGCATTGGCGACGCGCATCGGCGTGCGCGCCCTGCGGTTGATGGCCAATCGTGACGGTCTGATCGGATCACTGCCATTCGCCGGCGGCTGGACGCGTGCAAAAAACGGCGGGCGCTTCATGCCCGCGCCGGCCGGCAAGACCTTCCGCGAGTTGTACGCGAAACGTTCGGGTCACTGACTCGCGACCGCGGCTTTTCCGCTCCCCAATCGCGACGCCTGCGTCACCAGCTGGAATGGGATTTGCCTGAAGATGACCTATCCACGGGCATCTTCAGGCATTCACGCCGTGCGGGAAAGGGGACTTCCTGTTACAGCCACTTGGCCTTCTTGAAACGCCACAGCAGCCAGATGTCGATGACGACCATGGTGGCGATCGCGACCGGATAGCCCCATATCCAGTGCAGTTCCGGCATGTGTTCGAAGTTCATGCCGTAGATGCCGGCGATCATGGTGGGAATCGCCACCAGGGCGGCATAGCCGGCCAGCTGCTTGGTGGTCTCGTTTTCCGACAGCGTGATCAGCGACAGATTCACCGACACGGCGGTAACCACCATGTCGCGCAGCGCGTCAATGGACTGGTTGATGCGGAACAGGTGGTCGTAGACGTCGCGGTAATACTCCTGTGTCGCCATGCAGACTTCCGGAACGCGCCCGCCATGGAGTTTGCTGGAGGCTTCCAGCAGCGGCGCCACGGCATGCTTCAACACCATGAGCTTCTGTTTCAGGGCATACAGCGCTTCGACGTTGGCGCGCCCGCCGGTGGTGGTGCTGGAGAACATGCGCTCTTCGACCATTTCGAGTTCCATTTCCAGGTCGTCGAGGATGGGGAAGTAGCGATCCACCACGGCGTCCATGAGCGCATAGAGCACGAAGCCCGAGCCGTGCTTGAGGAGGTGCGGCTCGCGCTCGCAGCGCGCGCGGACTTCGGTGAAGCCCTTCTTCGTTCGGTTGCGCACCGACAGTACATAGTTGGGGCCGACGAACACGTCGATTTCGCCGACGTGAAGTTCCTCGTCTTCGACCTCGATGGTGTGCAGCACCACGAACACCGAGTCGCCGTATTCCTCGATCTTGGGACGCTGGTGGCCGTGGCGCGCATCCTCGACGGCGAGTTCGTGCAGCTTGAACTGGTGTTGCATGGCGGCGAGTTCGCCGGGCCCGGGATCGACCAGCGCCACCCAGACGAAACATTCCGGACGGTCCACGTAGTTGTGGATCTCGTCCGGGACGATATCGTCGAGCTTGCGGCCATCCTGATAGGCAGTGCAACGTACGAGCATGGCGAATTCCCTGTTTGCAACATCATAGCAAGGGAAGCGCTGATCAAGCCTTGAAAACGAGAGAGGCTCAACAAGCTTCCCTCTGAAGTTGGGGATATACAAGGGGGCTTGCCCCCTTGTTCAGTGAATCCTTAAGTGAATCCCAAGCGCCAACCGTCCAGCCCACCCGTTCCGATAAAATGGAGCCCTGAATGGAGCATGCAATGAACGCGGAAGTCGAGGTTGAAGTTTGGAAGCCCCACGTGACGGTGGCGGCGGTGATCGAGCGCGACGGGCGCTTCCTCATGGTGGAGGAGTCCTCTGGCGGCGAGGTCGTGCTCAACCAGCCGGCCGGCCACTGGGAGCCGGGCGAGACCCTGCCCGAAGCCTGTATCCGCGAGACGCTGGAGGAAAGCGCGCACGTGTTCCATCCGACGCATCTGGTGGGCATTTATCGCTGGAGGCATCCGGACAGCGCCATCACCTTCCTGCGCTTTGCCTATTGCGGCGAGTTGCGCGGCGAAGAGCGCGGCCGGGCGCTGGACCCCGATATCCTGCGCGCGGTGTGGCTGACAGCCGAGGAACTGCGCGCCAGCAGCGCGCGCCACCGCAGCCCGTTGGTGGCACGCTGCTTCGA
>CANIIN010000412.1 GCA_947467405.1 Betaproteobacteria bacterium
AATGCCGCATCGCAATCGCGATAAAAACCGTCCCTGAGCAGCAGATCCTCGGGCGGGTAGCCACAGATCGAGAGTTCCGGTGTCAGAATGATATCTGCCCCGGCCTCCCGGGCGCGGTTACTGAATTCAACGATTTTCGCGGCATTGCCCGCCAAATCGCCTACCACGCAGTTGATCTGCGCAATTGCAATTTTCACTGATGTAGACATGGCGAAATATTACCATCGACACAAGGTTCATCACCTGCCTGCAGGCTGGATGCACCAAAAAAAGGCGCATACAGATACTGGCCTCCTATAATCCGCCATGACCGACATTCGAATACTGGATTCGCTGGAGTCGATATCCCCGGACGAGTGGAACTCGCTCGGGGATCACGCGGCACGCTCCAACCCATTCCTGAAGCACGAGTTCCTCCATGCCCTGCACACATCCGGCTGCGTCGGCGGCAATACCGGCTGGATTCCACAATTTCTCACCACATGGACCGACAAGGACTCAACCACCAGCCTGACCGGGGCAATGCCCCTGTACATCAAGCAGCACTCCTACGGCGAATATGTTTTCGACTGGGCATGGGCAGATGCCTACCAGCGATCCGGCCTGGCGTACTACCCCAAACTGCTGTCGGCGATTCCGTTTTCACCCATCACAGGGCAACGAATACTCGCGATAAACAACGCCGAACGAAGCCGGCTCATCGACGCTGCAATCCAGCTAGCGGCGGATTTTTCCTCCCTGCACATTCTTTTCCCGACCGGCGCGGAGGGGGAAGAATTGGAGAAAAAAGGCTTGATGCTGCGTCGAAACGTGCAATTTCACTGGCAGAACCAGAACTACGACAATTTCGAGCACTTTCTGTCCGCGCTGTCTTCGTCAAAGAGAAAGAAGATTCGCCAGGAGCGCAGGCGCGTGACAGAAACCGGCGTCCGCTTTCGAGTTCTTGAAGGCAAGGATATTGCGGAATCCGACTGGGATTTCTTCGGCCGATGCTATGCAAGAACGTATCGGGAGCATGGTTCGATGCCGTACCTGAACCGGGCCTTTTTTGGACTAATTGGCCAATCCATGCCCGACAATCTCCTCCTGATCGTGGCCGACCTGGACGGAAAACCCGTGGCGAGCGCCTTGAATTTCATGTCCCAAGACGTGCTCTTTGGCCGGTATTGGGGCTCCGTGCAACACATCCCGATGCTGCATTTCGAGACCTGCTATTACCAGGCCATCGAGTATTGCATCAACCAAAAGATTGCCGTGTTTGAAGGCGGCGCACAGGGCGAACACAAGCTCTCTCGAGGCTTCCTGCCCGTCGAGACGCTGTCTGCCCACTGGCTCGCCCATCCGGAGTTCTCAAGCGCCATCAAGCGTTTCCTGGACCGGGAGAGCGCCGGTATCGAGAACTATGTCGACGAACTAAATGAAAGGGCACCCTTTCGCAAGGGCGCCCCCGATTGACCATCCAAACTCAAAGGCGGATCGGTTAGCCTTCGTCCGGATCCACATATTCCTTCGGAAGTTTGTGCGCGATGCCCTTGTGGCAATCGATACAGGTCTTGCCTTCCTTCTGCGCCGCCGTGTGCTTCTTGAACACGCTCTGCTTCTGCTTTTCGGAACTCATGCCTTCCCAGCTGTGGCAGTTGCGGCATTCAATGGACCCCGTTGCCTTCATGCGATCCCACTCATGAGTCGCCAGCGTCATACGCTTGGCCTCGAACTTCTCCGGCGTATCGATCGACCCGGTCAGCTTGCCCCACACTTCAAGGCTCGCCTTGGCCTTGCGCACCATCTTGTGCGTCCAGTCCTTGGGGACATGGCAATCCGAGCAGATGGCACGGACACCGGTGCGATTCGAGTAGTGAATGGTCTCCTTGTACTCCTGATAGACCGTATCGCGCATCTCATGGCACCCGGTGCAGAACTCAAGGGTATTCGTTGCCTCCAGGGCCGTATGAAATCCCCCCCAGAAGACGATCCCGCCGAAAAAGCCCACCACCAGAAGCGACAACACCGAGTATTTGACGGTAGGCGTACTGAGGACTGCCCAGAGGCGTTTCAGGACGCCTGATTTGTTGTTGTTCATCATTGATTCTCCAGAAGTTCACTCACAAACAAAAAGGGGCCGAACAAACCGGCCCCTCCTGTCAATCACGCGTTACTGCCTGGCTCATTTGAAATCATACTGATAGGTGGCTGACACCACATTGACAGAGTAGCTGCCAGAAGACTCATTGGTTGGCATCACGCCGGTCGGGGTGCTCAGATATTGATAACCGTTGTACTTGTAGTCATCCGACCTCAGGCTTTGATGAACAAATCCCAGCATGACCTTGGCATTCTTGTCCACCTTGTAGATACCGGTCAGCTTGAATTGCGTCAGCGCATTCTTGATGATCGGCAGATTACCGCAGGACAGAATGGAGGCGGCTCCACAATCGAGACCAGTCGTCGTCAACCCGACAAAGTTGAAGTCAGTCTTGTATTCGGTCTTGCCCAGCGAATACGTGAAGTCGCTGACCAATTCGAGCTTGCCATCCATCAACCCATTTCGCTTGAAGCTAAGGCCGAAGGCGGTATCCGTATCCCGCAGATAGTTGTTCCAGGACGCCCCCGGAGGAACGCCAATCACGTTTGCAGCAGCAGTCGTTGATGTACCCGCAGCCTGTGTCGATCCACGATACAGGTCGGTAATGTCACGCTTGTGATACTGCTGAGTGACGAAGGTTGAGACGGTAGTCGATTCGCTGTGCGCATAGGTTGCATCAAGATTCATGCTTGATGCTCCACCTTTCTTGACCCCGAACTCCGTATCGTAGTTCTCGATCGTGTATCGGCCACTGGCGAGAAGGGACAATTTCTCGCTAGCTTGCCAGTTCACGCCAAGCTTCAGGTTCTGGTCGCTCTTGGACGCATGAATATACGGATGAAATCCGAGAAAATCGCTGGCATTGATACCCTTTATCGTGGCGCCGGTGATGAAGGCGTTTCCGTTGGTACCGATGAAGGCCGCCCGCGCATAAGTATCGTAATCCGTGATTCGACGCCCGAACGAATAGCCGACATTCGTGCTGACATCATCGCTGATCGCCCATCGATAGGTTGCGCCAAGCTTGTTGTCGTTGGTCGCAGTCGCAACAACGCAATTTGTACCAATCGGATAAAGCGCGCTGATCGCGTAGTTGTCGCACCAACGCCTGACATGATCATGATTGAAAGCGACACGAACCTTTTGATCCTTGCTGATTCGATAATCGGCAGCAAGCTCCATCTGCGTCTTCTTGAGGCTCAGTGGCGTGTTCGGGTAAAGCGCCGTATTTCCACCGTCGATCGCATTGAAGTTATAGATGTTCGAAGCGGTGCGA
>CANIIN010000413.1 GCA_947467405.1 Betaproteobacteria bacterium
ACCTCGCCTCCCACGGCAAGGACGGCCATCTCACCATCGGCGGTACCTTGCCGCCAGCCATGCAGAATGTGCCTGCGCTGCTGCTGGTCACCAAGGGACGCTCGAGCGGCAAGCACTTCCTCATGCCGCTCTACTACGGCCGCGACGCGGAGCGCTGCGTGGTCATTGCCTCCAAGGGCGGCGCGCCCGCGCATCCGGGCTGGTACGCCAATCTGCTGGCCGATCCAAAGGTGCGTGTTCAGGTGGGCGACCAGCGTTTCGACGCGCACGCAATCACTGCGACCGGCGACGAGCGTGCGCGACTGTGGAAGATGATGGAAGAACTCTATCCGCCCTACCGGCGCTATCAGGAGCGTGCCGCACCGCGCGAAATTCCGGTGGTGGTATTGACACCGAAGCGATGACAAGCGCCTGCCAGACCTGCAATCCGGCTGGACACGCTCCGCATCATGGGGATGCGGCACGCCGTCACTTGCCGACGACGAAAACCCCAGCAATTGATCATTTCAACATTCATTACAGTCTGTCGTCATCCCCGCGAAAGCGGGGATCCAGCGGCTTTTCTATAACGACACTGGATTCCCGCTTTCGCGGGAATGACAAACCTTTGTCATGAATTGGGGAAGGCTCAATCGCCTGCGACCACCAGCGCGATGGCCTCTGCCGCGATGCCTTCGCCGCGCCCGGTGAAGCCAAGCCTTTCGGTGGTCTTGGCCTTCACGTTCACCGCCGCCACCTCCAGGCCGAGATCGGCCGCGATGTTCGCCTGCATGCCCGGAATGTGCGGCGCCATCTTCGGCGCCTGCGCGATGATGGTGGAGTCGATGTTGACGATGGCAAACCCTGCCGCCGCGAGTTTGCGGCCGCACTCACGCAGCAACTCACGACTGTCGGCGCCCTTGTAGCGCGCGTCGGTGTCCGGAAAGTGCCGGCCGATGTCGCCCAGCCCGGCGGCGCCGAACAGCGCATCGGTGATGGCGTGCAGCAGCACGTCGGCATCGGAATGGCCATCGAGGCCCTTCTCATACGGAATAACCACGCCGCCGATAATGAGCCTGCGACCCGCGACCAGCGCGTGCACATCGAAGCCCTGCCCGACGCGCATGGAACTATTTGCAGCAGCCATGTTCATTCTTTCCCGGATTGAAGCCACAGCGCCGCCAGTTCCAGATCCGGCGCATAGGTGACCTTGAAATTGCGCGCACTGCCTTCGACCAGCCTGGGATGCAGACCCAGGCGTTCGACGGCCGACGCTTCGTCGGTGGCGTCCGGCGCGCCCTGCAAGGCGCGCAGCAGCGTGGCGTGCCGAAACATCTGCGGCGTCTGCGCCTGCCACAACCCGTCGCGCGGTTCGGTCGCCACAATATGACTCGCCGCATCACCGCGCTTGAGGGTGTCGGCGACGCGCACCGCCAGGATGCCGCCGGGATTTTCCGCCGCGCCATCACGGTCCGGCACATCGGCTGCGACCACGGTATCGATCAGCCGGCGCAATTCGGCGCGACCGAGACAGGGTCGCGCCGCATCGTGCACCAGCACCCAGTCATCCGGCTCGAGCAGGCTCGCCGCCGCCACCAGTCCGTTCAGCACCGTGTCGCGCCGCGACGCGCCACCGCAATACAGCGGTTCGACGCGCCCGCCGTACACCGCAAGGTCGAACTCGGCAAAGCGCTCGTCGCCCGGCGCCAGCACCACGAATACGATGCTGATCTCCGGCAGCGCCAGCATGGCCTCGATGGCGTGTTGCAGCATGGGACGGCCGGCAATGTGCTGATACTGCTTGGGCACGCCGCCGTAGCCCTGCGCACCGCCATGAAAGCGCTCGCCGCTGCCGGCAGCAGGAATCAGGCCGTAAAAGCGAAGCGAAGCATCGGGCATCGCGCTGTTGGACATCGAAGCTGCCTTGAAGGGATCGGCATTCAACAAAAATCTGCGCTGCATCAGGGACATGCCAACACAGATCAACGGCAGGAAGTCCTGCCTGAACGGCTATAATTATAGCTGCCGTCCCGTGTTCAACCCGCCGCGATTTTCGACTCTTGCATGCCATGGCGGGCTCGACACGGGTTTTGGCGTTTTCGGCTTCCGCGCATTTCATACAAGAGCACCGTGCAGGCACCTCCCATCCATACCGATCCGACACACCTGGCCGACAGCGATCAGCCTGCCGCCGCATTGGCGCAGGCCGACACAACGACCCCAGGCGCCCCGGCGGAATTCAGCGTACCCGGTTCCAGCGACGCGCTGGCGCTGTCGCGCATGGCACGTGCCGCCAAGGCCACCGGCCATCCCATCGCCATCATCTGCGCGCGCGCCATGGATGCGCAGCGCCTGCAGGAAGAAATGGCCTGGTTCGATCCGGACCTGCGCTGCACGCTGTTCCCGGACTGGGAGACGCTGCCCTACGACACCTTCTCGCCGCACCACGACCTGATCTCGGAACGCCTGGCCACGCTGTACCGCATCCAGCAGCGCGAGTTCGACGTGGTGATCGTGCCGGCCAGCACGGCGCTGGTGCGCCTGGCGCCGCCGTCGTTCCTGGCCGCCTATACGTTCTTCTTCAAGCAGGGCGAGAAACTCGCCGTGGACCGCCTGCGTTCGCAACTGGTACTGGCCGGTTACAGCCACGTCACGCAGGTGGTGGCGCCGGGCGAGAACAGCGTGCGCGGCGGCCTCGTGGACATTTTCCCCATGGGCAGCGCGCTGCCCTACCGCGTGGAACTGGACGACGACGTGATCGAATCGATCCGCACCTTCGACCCGGACACGCAGCGCACCCTGTTCAAGGTGAACGAGGTGCGCCTGTTGCCGGCGCGCGAATTCCCGCTCGACGACGATGGCCGCACGCGCTTCCGCTCGCGCTATCGTGAAACCTTCGACGGCGATCCGTCCAAGAGCAATATCTACAAGGACGTCTCCAACGGCGTCGCGCCGCCCGGCATCGAGTACTACCTGCCGCTGTTCTTCGACGAGACCGCCACGCTGTTCGACTACCTGCCCGACGACACGCGCATCACCATGCATGGCAATGTGCACGCCACGCTCACCGATTTCTGGCAGGACACCGACTCGCGCTATCGCCTGCTGCGCGGCGACAACACCCGTCCGTTGCTGCCGCCGTCCACGCTGTATCTGACCGCCGAAGAAATGTTCGTCGCCGCGCGCGGCTTCGAGCGCGCGCAGTTCGCGCTGCGTGATGCGCAGTCCGCACCGGGAAAGACCAACGCAGCGTCGAGCGGCTCGGGCGTCACCGCTTCACCGCTGCCGACGCTGGCCGTGGAACGCCGTGCCGCCGATCCGTTGCACCGGCTCAAGGGCTTCGCCGCCACCTCCGGCATGCGC
>CANIIN010000414.1 GCA_947467405.1 Betaproteobacteria bacterium
AGGTCGGCTTTCACAAAGCCCGCCGGCGCAAGCAGTTTTCCAAGCGCTGATCGGTCTTCGATCCAGAAAAAGCCGCCTTCTACAGGCGGCTTTTTTGTCTCTGGAGATTGGTACGCAGCAATTGCCTGGATCGTCCCGGATCATGCCGTGGAGGAGATATCATGGCGCACCGCACACGCAAGCAGCCGGGCCTGGTCAGGCCGGACTGCGTCGGGGCAAATGGCGCCTTGGCCGCGTTGGAGCTCGAGATGAATTGTTCATACCCGCTTTGAACTTATAAGGGCGCTGAATCATGAAGCAGAAACTCAGGATTGGCATCGTTGGCGGCACTGGATACACCGGTGTCGAATTGCTGCGTCTTTTATCCCAGCATCCCGACGCGGAACTGGTTGCCATCACCTCGCGCAAGGAAACCGGCATGGCGGTGAGCGACATGTTTCCGAGCTTGCGTGGGCGAGTCGCCCTGAAATTCATCGATCCTGAAAAGGCCGGGTTGGCACAATGCGACGTGGTGTTCTTTGCAACGCCGAATGCGGTTGCCATGACCCAGGCGCAGGCGCTGGTCGATGCCGGCGTCAGAGTCATCGACCTGTCAGCCGATTTTCGTCTGCAGGACATCGCGGAATGGGAGACCTGGTACAAGACCACGCACGCCGCGCCCAAACTGGTCGCTGAAGCAGTCTATGGGCTGCCTGAAGTCAATCGGGAACGGATCCGCTCGGCGCGGATCGTGGCGAATCCTGGCTGCTACCCCACGGCCGTACAACTGGGATTGCTTCCGCTGGTCGAGGCCGGGGTCGTTGACCTGGATCATCTGATTGCCGATGCCAAATCCGGCGTCAGCGGCGCTGGCCGCAAGGCTGAGGTCAATATTCTTTTTTCGGAAGCCTCGGACAATTTCGCCGCTTACGGTGTGGCGGGGCACAGGCACTGGCCCGAGATCCGCCAGGGTCTTGCCAGGGCGGCCGGCAAGGAGGTCGGGCTGGTCTTCATTCCCCACCTGACCCCCATGATCCGCGGCATTCACGCCACGCTCTATGCGCGCGTGTCCAAAGAGGACGATTTTCAGAAATTGTTCGAGGATCGCTATCGCGACGAGCCATTCGTCGATGTGATGCCGCCGGGAAGCCAGCCGGACACTCGTTCCGTTCGTGCGGCGAATCTGTGCCGCGTGGCGGTGCATCGCCCGCGTCAACATGGCGGCGGTTCGGACACGCTGGTCATCCTGTCCGTCATCGATAACCTGGTCAAGGGGGCGGCGGGGCAGGCCATACAGAACATGAACATCATGTTCGGGCTGCCAGAGACCACCGGACTCATGCAGGTGCCGGTCGTTCCCTGAGCGTTGTCGCAGCGCTATGCACATGCAAAAGCTGATCAAGAGCATACGAAGGCGTTTCGGCATATCTGCACCGAAGATGACGGTGCGGACCCATGTGGCATGGTACTGGCGTTGGCTCGGCCTGACGCTGTTTGCGGCGGTGTCCCTTGCACTGGCGACGTGGATGTATGACGCGGGCCGCCGGTTTGCCGGCTTCGATCAGAGCGAGGTTCAGGAAGAATTGATCCGCCTGCGCAACACGGCATCGCGTCTGGAGGCGGAGTCGGCGGAATTGCACGCTGTTGCCAACGCATCGGACGCGAAAGTGAGGATCGAGCAAAGCGCGCAGCAGCAATTGACCGCGCAAATGAAGGCGCTGGTCGAGGAAAATACCCGTCTCAAGGAGGATCTGGCGTTTTTCGAGGGGCTGGCTCCGGGGGCGCGGCGGGATGACAGGCTGTCCATACACCGATTCAAGATCGAGCGCGGAAGCGTGCCAGGCGAATACCACTATCGCCTGCTGGTGCTCCAGGGAGGTCGGCGCGACCGTGAATTTCAGGGCGCCATCCAGATTCTGGCGGACCTACAGGACAAGGGGCGCAATGATATGATCGCCATCACCGAGGAGGGAGCGCCTTCCGGGATGACCCGACGGCTGAAGTTCAAGTTTTTTCAGCGCCAGGAAGGTAGTTTCAAGGTTTCATCCACCGCCCGAATGCGCGGTGTTCAGGTGAAAATTTTCGAAAACGGCATTGCCGAGCCGCGCGCAACTGAAAGTGTCAAGCTGCCCTGAGCGCGGCTTTCAGAAGATCTTGGCAACCTGCTCCGGAGACCAACATGTTCAAGAAGCAATCAAGCAACAAGCCGCAGAGCCGGATTGACAGCCTGATCGGTGCAGGCACTCGAATTGAGGGCAATGTGACCTTTGCCGGCGGATTGCGTGTCGACGGCGAGATCCTTGGGAACGTCACGGCGGTTTCCGAACAGGCTTCAACCTTGGTGGTCAGCGAGCAGGCCAGGATCGATGGTGAAATTCGTGTTTCCCACCTCGTCGTCAACGGGACGATCAATGGATCTGTCCACGCCTCCGAGTTTCTCGAGCTCCAGGCCAAATCGCGTGTTGTCGGCGACGTCCAATACAGCCGCATCGAAATGCACCTGGGTGCGGTCGTCGAGGGACGCCTTGTCCACAGTTCCAGCGCGGTCAAGCCGGTTGAGCTGAAGATTGCATCGAGCAAGCCCGCTGCCTGATTATTCCGGCCGACGGCGGTTGAAATCCCGCCAGCCGATCCCCATCTGATTGCCTGCAATAACCCCTTTATTGCACGGGTTGACCGTCTGCCATGCCGGTTCGATAATCGGTCACATTCTGGATCTGGAGAAAACTATGAACGCAGTGACCGACATGCCTACAGCGTTGGTGTTTTCGGATAGTGCTGCGAGCAAAGTCAAGGCGCTGATTGACGAGGAAGGCAATACCGAGCTCAAGCTGCGGGTATTTGTCACCGGCGGTGGCTGCTCCGGTTTTCAGTACGGCTTCACCTTCGATGAGGAAAAGAACGAAGACGATACCGTGATGGAGAAGAACGGCGTCCAGTTGCTGATTGACGCGATGAGCTACCAGTACCTCATGGGAGCCGAGATCGACTACACCGAAGGCCTGGAAGGCGCGCAGTTCGTCATCAAGAATCCGAATGCCACCAGTACGTGCGGTTGCGGGTCGTCCTTCTCGGTCTGATCAGTCTCAATTCAGACGACGAAACAAAGGGGGCTTCGGCCCCCTTTTTCTTTGTTGTTGCGTCGCTGACCATGAAGGAAGCGCTGCTCAAGTCCTGGAAATGAAACCGCCCGAACAAGCCGCCCTCTGAAGTGGGGGATAGACAGGGGGGCTTGTCCCCTTGTTCAGTGAATCCTCAGCAGAAAAATGATGTGTATATTTTTTTGAAATATATAAGGAAGCGCTGATCAAGTGCAGAAAATCAGCATGCCTCGAAAAGCTTCCCTCTGAAGTGGGGGATAT
>CANIIN010000415.1 GCA_947467405.1 Betaproteobacteria bacterium
GCTGTCCCGAAGCGCCTGTCACGGCGGGAAGGTTGCCCGCGCGGTTTTCCACAGTCTGTTTCGCGAGCCAGGCGAATGCCACGGCTTCGACCCAGTCTGCCGGGATGCCCAGCGCATCGGTTGTTGTGACCTTGAATTGGCCGATTTGAGCGAGCCTCCGGGCGAGCCGGTTCATGAGGTCCCTGTTGTGGACCCCGCCACCGCACGCATAGACCTCGCTGGCGCCTGGACACCACTGGGCAATGGCGAGGGTAATGGACGCCGCAGTGAGCTCGGAGAGGGTCGCCTGCACGTTCTGGGGGGGTATTCCGGAAATGCCCTGCCGATCCAGCCATTGAAGATGAAAATGGTCTCTTCCGGTGCTCTTGGGCGGGGTCTGACTGAACCACGGGTCAGCCAGGCAAGATGCCAGAAGTCCTTCATTGACTGCGCCCGATGCCGCCCAATGACCAGCGTCGTCTCTGGGCGCGCCAAGATGCTGGGCAGCCCAGGCGTCCAGCAGCATGTTCCCGGGGCCCGTGTCAAAGCCCTTGATTGACTGAGAGTGGTCCGCGGGCAGGTTTGTGATGTTGGCGATGCCGCCGAGGTTGAGTATGACGCGATGGACATCCTGCGACCGGAAGGCGCCGGCATGGAATGCCGGGACAAGCGGGGCGCCCTGGCCGCCAGCCGCCATGTCCCGGCTGCGAAAATCGGCAACAACCGGGATTCCCGATATTTCGGCCAGCAAAGCTGGATTGTTCAATTGCAGCGTGTACCCGAGTTCAGGCCTGTGCCTGACTGTCTGTCCATGACAACCCAGCGCGACAATCTCGGCAGGCGACACGCCAGCGGATTCCAGCAGCAGGCGCGTCGCTTCGGCGTACAGCCGCGCCAGTCGCTGGGATAGCATGGCCGCCCGGTGCAGTTCGTCGTTTCCCGGGGAATGCAGCGCCAGCAGTTCCTGACGCAGGTCCTCCGGGAACGGGGTGAATTGCGTTGCTTCCAGCATCGGGGCGGGTGAGAAACGCACCAAGGCTGCGTCCACGCCGTCCAGGCTGGTGCCGGACATCAATCCGATAAAACGTTCGGGGTGCATGGATACGTCAGGCGGGGCGCTGGGAACGACGCTTCGCGCAGCGACCGTGGTCCGCTACTCGAGCAGTGCGAGGTTGGTTTCGCGCAGCAGATCGAGGCGCGCCGCCAGCGGCGACGTGGTGGCGCGGAAGGCAGTCATACGCTCCGTCGCGATCGACTCTGCCGTCGGGAAGGCGAGAGTCAATGGATTGCGATACTCGTTGTTGATGCGGAATTCATAGTGCAGATGCGGTCCAGTGGCCATGCCGGTCTGGCCGACGAAGCCAATCACGTCGCCTTGCGAAACGCGCGCGCCCTTGCGCAGTCCCTGCGCGAATGCGCTGAGGTGTCCGTAACGGGTCGAATAACTGCCGTTGTGCCGCACGATGATCATGTTGCCGTAGCCGCTCTCGCGACCGACAAAATCGATTATTCCATCTCCGGTCGCCTTGACGCGCGTGCCGGTTGGCGCACCATAGTCGATGCCCTGATGTGCGCGCCATTGCTGGAGAATGGGGTGAAAGCGCATGGCAAACCCCGAGGTGATACGCGAAAACTCCAGCGGGGAACGCAGAAAGGCTTTGCGAAGATTTCGTCCCGAGGGCGTGAAATAGCCGCCTTTGCCATCCCCGCCGTCAAACCAGATGGCCCGGAAGACGCGGTTCTGATTCACGAACTCGGCCGCCAGCACACGTCCGGAGCGCACCTGACGGCCATCCAGCATGAGCATCTCGTAAATCACGGTGAAGTGATCGCCACGTCTCAGGTCGCGATGAAAGTCGACATCCCCGCCGAATATGTCTGCAAGCTGGCCGGCGACGCTGTCCGGGACGCCGGCATCGTCTGTCGCGGCGAACAGCGACGAACGGATCTGGCCGGATTTCATCTGGACTGACCGGGTCAAATTGGCCGGCCGGTCACTGGGCTGAAAACCATCCTGTACAGAGTCGATGCTCGTCACGCGGTCCTTGCCGGACAGGAACCACAGCGACATCAAGGCACCTTCTTCGTTCGTCCTCGCTTGAACCGGTGTGCCGGGGCGAAGTGCCTTCAGTGTCGCCACTGCCTTGCGGTCGGAAAGCAGCCTGTCCGCTTCCGTGTCATCGACGCCCAGGCGATCAAGCAGCGCGGCGAAGGTATCTCCGCGCTCGAAGCGTTCTTCCTGAATAAACCCGCCGGAACTCTTGCTGCCGAGAACCTCGACCTGAGGGGAGAGCAACTGCTCGACCTGGAGGGTCGTCATGGGCAGTGGTGAATCCTGCACCGTGCCAAAGGCCGCGACGACAAAGAACAGGGACGCGGCCACGCCGCCCGCAACCCAACGCACCAGCCGCATGCGCGGTCGAGTGGAAGCAGATTGTGTGGATGGCCTTGAACCGGATTCGGCTACAATTCGCTGTTCGTCTCGCAATTCGTTGATTTCCATGTTTTTCGCGTCTGGCTGTCTATTTGCCAGACCACATAGGGGGCGGCGAAGGACAGAGTGTAGCAAAATCCCGGTCAAATCCCCGTTCAACCACGTGATGGATTTGTTTTTTTCAAGCAAGTATCTGAATTAAAATACTTTAATGCTTTCCATCGACGATCAGCTGAAGGTCATCAAGCGCGGATGCGACGAACTGCTCGTCGAGGCCGAGTTGATTGAAAAATTGAAGCTCGGGCGCCCGCTTCGAATCAAGCTCGGCATGGATCCCACGGCGCCGGACCTGCATATCGGGCACACCGTCGTGATCAACAAGATGCGCCAGTTTCAGGAGCTGGGTCATCACGTTCAGTTCCTGATCGGTGATTTTACCGGCATGATCGGCGATCCTACGGGCAAGAACGTGACGCGCCCCCCGCTTTCCCGGGAACAGATTGCGGACAACGCCAAGACCTATCGCGAGCAGGTCTTCAAGATTCTCGACCCGGATCGGACCGAGGTCCTGTTCAACTCGACCTGGTGCGATGCCTTGGGCGCGGCCGGGATGATCCGTATTGCCTCGACTTATACGGTCGCACGCATGCTGGAGCGCGATGATTTCGGCAAACGCTTTCGTGGCAACCAGCCGATCGCCATCCACGAATTTCTCTACCCGCTGATGCAGGGTTACGACTCCGTGGCCATGCGCTCGGATGTCGAACTCGGCGGTACGGACCAGAAATTCAACCTGCTTGTGGGCCGCGAGTTGCAGAAACACCATAGCCAGCCGGCACAGTGCATTCTCACCATGCCGCTGCTGGAGGGACTGGATGGCGTCAACAAGATGTCGAAGTCGCTCGGCAATTACGTTGGCATCAAC
>CANIIN010000416.1 GCA_947467405.1 Betaproteobacteria bacterium
CACGACCAGCAGTGCGGCCAATGCACCGAACAGCGCGCTCACTTCGGTTTCGCTGCTCTCCAGCGCAAACCTGGCGCTGAGGCTTTGATAGACCTTGGCCAGATCGTCCGATGTGCCGGCGTGGAAGTATTCGCCACCGGTGATGGTGGCCACTGCCTTGAGCGTGTCCTCGTCCAGTCGCGCAAAGTAGCCCATGCCGCCACCGAAACCGGGGATGCCGCCCGGCGTTTCGGTCTTGCTGCCGAATCCGACCGTATAGACGCGCACGCCGCGGTCGGCCGCCATCTTCGCCGCTTCGAGGGGGTCGGGACCCGTTGTGCGGCGGCCGTCGGAGAGCAGGATGATGCCGCCGGACGTGTAGGAACCCGGCGCGACGGCGGTGAACTCCTTCTTCTCGTATTTGCGCAGCTTGCGCGAGCGGTCACTGCCCGAGCCCTTGCCGCTTTCGTCGCTGCCATAGCGTGACCAGGCCGATTCCTTGCTGGCGCCTTCCACGTCGATACCGGCGTCCGGAAACAATTGCGCCAGGGCCAGCATCAAGCCGCTGCCGGTGGCGGTGCCGCGCTGCAACTGGAAGCGGTCGATGGCCGCGGTCAGGTCGTCGCGATTCTCCGTGACGGTCTGCACCGTGGCGGGGGTCGCGGCGAACGACACGATGCCGAGACGGACATTGCGCGGGATGTCCTTCACGAAGGATTTCGCCGCGGCCTGCGCTGCGCTGATGCGATTGGGGGCCACGTCGGCGGCCAGCATGCTGCGCGACACGTCCATGGCGAGGATGATGGTCAGGTACTCGGAGGGCAGCGTGACCGTGGCGGTGGGCCTGGCCGCGGCGACGAGCGCGGCAGCGATGGCGAGCAGTAACAGCGCCGGAGGCAGGTGACGCCGCAACCCCTGGCGCGGACCCAGCGCATCGCGCACCAGCATCAGGCTGGCATAGCGGACGGCCGCCTTCTTCTTGCGGCGCAGGGCGTAGATATACGCCGCCACCAGCGCCGGAACCAGGAGCAGCAACCAGAGCAGATCCGGCCACAGAAATCGCATGCCCACCTCCCATCGTGCCCAAGCCTTGCCGGTCGCCAGTCGTTGTTTGAGCGGCCGGCGCTTGTTATCTGCCGGTAATGTAGCACCGCCTGCTCGCGCCAGTCACCGCGCGTCAGTTCATGGCGCCGACACCGCAGGCTCGCATCATGCCGTGAAGATCTTCAGCAGGGAATGTCCGCATGGCGATTTGTCCCCTACAATGCGCCAAGGCCGCACGGACATTGCGCAGCGGCAGGGGACTGGTTTCCGGGAGAGCCGCCTTTGAGAAAATCAGCGCTATACAGCAGTACCAGTCGTGGATCCAGTCGCGCGCGCGGTACGGCGGCTGCAGCCCTGCGTGCGCGTCGCGATGCGGCCATGCTGGGCATCTCGGGCAAGTCTGCCCCGACCGAAGGCTCCGCCGCGACGCCTACGGCTCAGGTCGGCGGCGGCTTGCGCCAGCGCCTGTCTGCATTCTTTCGGCGTCATCAGGGACTGTTTCTCTTCTCGTCTGCATCGGGCGCACTCATTGCGGCGATGGTGGCCCTGTCCCTCGTCTTGACGCGGCCGGCGCCTGAGGACATGACCCAGGAAGACATCGACAACGCCGTCGTCGACACGCTGCAGAACCAGAGCATTCCCTCGCGTGCCGCGAAGGCGGCCGAGTTGGTGCGAGAGGTCGTGGTTCACGTCAGGGGATTCATCGACAACGATTACGGCGGTTATATCGAATATGGCGAAGGTTCCGGCGTGGTCATCCTCGACAAGGGCCTGATCCTGACCAACCTGCATGTGGTGTCCGGCGCGTCGCGACTGACCGTCACGTTCTCCGACGGCATGGAGTCCGAGGCGGTGGTGAGCAGTCAACATCCGGAAAACGATCTCGCCGTCGTGCAGGCGAAGAACATCCCCGACGACCTGCCGGCCGCGACGCTGGGATCCGCGTCGCGATTGAAGCCCGGCGACGAAGTGGTCGTGGTGGGCTTTCCTTTCGGCATCGGCCCGTCGGTGTCGGCGGGCGTGGTATCCGGACTCGGCCGGGAGTTCAAGACGCCCGATGGCAAGCGCACGCTCACGCAGTTGATCCAGTTCGATGCGGCGGCCAATCCCGGCAATTCGGGCGGTCCGCTGGTTACTATGGATGGCGAAGTGGTCGGCATCGTCACTGCCATCCTCAACCCGACTCGCGCCGGGACCTTCGTTGGCATCGGATTCGCCGTCACCATCGCCGTGGCCGGCAACGCCGTTGGAATAGCGCCGTTCTGATTGCTGTTCACCTCAAGTAAACATAACGACAAGACAGGGAAGGGACTCATGGACTACAAGCCGAAGGACGGGCCGGCCGACCGCAGCGATGTTGCCGCGCTGATGGAAAGCGTGCTGTATGAGGTGAAGCGTGTCGTGGTCGGACAGGATCACTTTCTGGAACGCGTGCTGGTGGCGATTCTGGCGCAGGGGCACCTGCTGGTGGAGGGCGTGCCCGGCCTGGCCAAGACCCTGACCGTCAAGACGCTGGCGCGCACCCTGCGCGGGGAGTTCAAGCGCATCCAGTTCACGCCGGACCTGCTGCCGGCCGACCTGGTCGGGACGCGCATGTACAACCAGAAGTCGGGCGAATTCAGCACCAGCCTGGGGCCGGTGTTCACCAATCTGCTGCTGGCGGACGAAATCAACCGTGCGCCGGCCAAGGTGCAGAGCGCGCTGCTTGAAGTCATGCAGGAGCGCCAGGTCACCATCGCCGGCGAGACACACCGCGTGCCGGAACCGTTCCTTGTCATGGCGACGCAGAACCCGATCGAAACCGAAGGCACCTATCCCCTGCCCGAGGCCCAGATCGACCGCTTCATGATGAAAATCCTGGTCGGTTATCCGAGCGAGGAAGAGGAATACGTCATTGTCGAGCGCGTGACCGGTCCGGCCATGGCGGTGGCGGCAGTGGCCAGCACCGAACAATTGTGCGAGTTGCAGGCCGAATGCCGCAAGACCTACGTCGATCCGATGCTCATCCAGTATGCGGTGCGGCTGGTATCGGCCACGCGCGATCCGGCGCGTTACGGCATCACCGACCTGGAGAACTACATCAGCTTCGGCGCCAGCCCGCGTGCCACCATCAACCTGATCGAAGGCGCGCGGGCGCTGGCCTTCCTGCGCGGTCGTCACTATGTGTTGCCGCAGGACGTGACCGATCTCGTGCCCGATGTCCTGCGTCACCGCCTGGTGCTGTCCTATGCCGCGCTGTCCGATGCGCAGACCGCCGACCAGATCGTGATGCGCATCCTGCAAGCCGTTCCCGCTCCGGAAAAGCCGCTCGACGC
>CANIIN010000417.1 GCA_947467405.1 Betaproteobacteria bacterium
GATCGTTTCACCGGCACCCGCCACGCCCGGCCCGCTGTTGTGGGCTGGCCTGGCGCTGTGGATCGCGGGGTTTCTGTGCGAGGCGATCGCCGACTGGCAGATGGCACGATTTCGCGCTTCGCGCACCCAGCAGGGCACGGTCATGGACCAGGGGCTCTGGCACTACTCGCGCCATCCCAATTACTTCGGTGAGATGGCGGTGCAGTGGGGGCTGTTCCTCATGGCCTGCGATGCCGGCACAGTAGGTTACCTCGCGGTGATCGGGCCGCTGTTGTTGAGCTACGTCATCATCGGGCCCTTGGGAGCGAATCTTCTGGAGCGGCGTCTGGGCAAGAAGAACCCGGGCTATGAAGACTACATCCGCCGTACCAGTGCCTTCGTGCCCTGGCCGCCCAAAAAGGCATGAGAAAGGCCTGATGAATGCTCGGCGACGGCAACGTTGCCCGGCGCGCCTGATCGAAAACGAGAATTCGGGGATCCGATGGACAATGACATACTGACGCATCTCGATAACGGCATCCTGACCGTGACGCTGAACAGACCTGCGTCGCTGAACGGGTTGACCATCACCATGACGCGGGTGCTGAATGATCGCTTGCGCGAGGCGGCCGCTTCACCGGAAGTCCGGGCGGTCGTCCTGACCGGCGCTGGGCGGGCATTTTGCGCCGGCGGTGACATCAAGGAGTTCGATGCCATCGACGAGCGCGACGCGGAATGGGTGAAATGGCGGAACGATCCGATCTGGAACGATATCGACACGTCGGCCGAGCGGACGCGTCGCGCCAGCGAAGGACCGTTGCTTCTGCATGGCATGCCCAAGCCGACCATTGCCATGATCCGAGGCGCCTGTGTGGGGGCTGCGACCGCCCTGGCGGCGGCCTGCGATTTCCGGATCGTGTCCGAGACCGCCATGTTCTCTACGGCCTTCGCACGCATCGGCATCTCCGGTGAGCTGGGGGCCAGCTATTACATCAGCAAGCTGGTCGGTGTTGCGAAAGCGCGCGAATTGTTCTTTTTTGCCGACCGGGTGCCGGCCGACGAGGCTTTGCGCATCGGGCTGGTCAACAAGGTCGTACCCGATGCCGATCTGGAGAAGGAGGTCACGGCTTTCGCGCGACGTCTCGCCGATGGTCCGCCGCTGGCCTATCGGTTCATCAAGGCCAACCTGAACGCTGCTGAAACGCATACTGCCGACGAGATGGTGGGCATCGAAGCGCTGAACCAGGTTCGCGTCCTGCGCAGTGACGATGCGAAGGAGGCCATCGCGGCCTTCTTCGAGAAACGCACACCGAAGTTCACTGGGCGATAAGCACCGGTATGCACGGACGCCGTCCGTCAACGGCATATTGAAAAGGGCTGTCGCATGAAAGTGGAAGGATCCATCGCGCTGGTGACCGGGGCCAACCGCGGCATCGGCGAAGCGCTGGTTCGTGAACTGCTGGCGATGAAGGCGGCCAGAGTCTATGCCGCCTGCCGCAACACCGGCGACGCCGCTCATCTGGTCGCGGAAGGCGCAGGGCGGGTGATCGAAGTGCAACTGGACGTCACCAGGGACGATCAGGTGCGGCAGGCCGCAGCCCGTTGCGCCGACGTGAACCTGCTGATCAACAATGCCGGCCTTTCGCAATTCGGGCGTCGACTCATCAATTCGCCGAGCATGGACGAGGCGATTGCCGAAATGAATGTCAACTATTTCGGCGTACTGCGCATGTGCCGCGCCTTTGCGCCCGTTCTCAAGGCGAACGGCGGCGGCGCCATCGTCAATATCCTGTCCGCGGCGGCGCTGTCCAATCTGCCGGTGCTGGGCACCTACAGTCCGACCAAGGCGGCGGCCTACTCGCTGACGCAGGGAGTCCGCGCCGAACTGGCGGAGCAGGGCACGTTTGTGTCGGCCATTTTCGTGGGATCCGTCGAAACGAGGATGGCGGCAGACGTCAAGGGCGTGGAGAAGGTGACTCCGGCCTATACCGCCAAGGCAACGCTGCAGTCGCTGGAAAGACGGGAAGAGGAAGTCGATGCTGATCCGATGACCATCGACATCCGGGCGCGCCGCGCTCGCGATCCGAAGAAGTTGGAACGCTTTCTGGCGCGATCCCTGAAAATGGTTCCGCCGGTGTGACGAGCGATTGCAGTTGCACCTCGATCTATTACAAGAAACTTTACTGAGTCATCCCATGAGCCCCATATTCCCGTACCCCCTGCGCATACCGGTTGTCGCTGCGCCGATGTTCCTGGTGACCGGCCCCGATCTGGTCATTGCGGCGTGCAAGGCCGGCATCGTCGGTGCATTTCCCACGCCCAATGCCCGCACCATCGAAGTGCTCGACGGCTGGATGCAGCAGATCACCGACAGCCTCGCTGAAGCGCGTGAAAAATCGAACGGATCGATCATCGGCCCCTGGGCCGCGAACTTGGTCACGCATTCGTCCAACCCGCGCTTGTCCAAGGATCTTGAACTGATCGCCAAGTACAAGCCGCCCATCGTCATTACCGCACTGGGCAGTCCCAAGCCCGCCATTGAAGTCGTGCATGACTATGGCGGGCTCGTCATCGGAGACGTGATCAGCCTGAAACTGGCGCACAAGGCGGCGGAGGCTGGGGTTGACGGCATGGCCTGCGTGTCGGCCGGCGCCGGCGGTCATACCGGAACCATTTCACCGTTTGCGTTCATCTCCGCCGTACGGGAATTCTTCGACGGGTTTGTCATTGTCGGCGGCGGGATTGCGGATGGCTGGGGCGTCGCCGGGGCGATTGCGGCGGGTGCGGACCTGATCTACATGGGTACGCGCTTCATTGCGACCGAGGAAAGCATTGCCGTGCCGCGCTACAAGGAGATGGTGACCCAGTGCAATGTCGACGACCTGGTCATCAGCGCGGGCATTACCGGTACGCCGGCGATCTGGCTGAAGCCTTCGTTGCGCGACAATGGCTATGACCCGGACAACATGCCGGACGCGCCGACCAAGAACTATGACGGCGAACACGAGGGCGCCAAGCGCTGGAGCGATCTGTGGGCGGCCGGGCAGGGCGTGGGTCGGGTCAAGTCGGTGCAGCCGGTCGCGGCCATCGTCGATGAGATCGAAGGTGAATACCGCGCGGCGCAACAGCGCCTGTCGAGGTTCCAGGGCATCGCCCAAGCCAGATAGAGGGCACGATATCAGGGCGACGATTCTCAGGTCGCCATTTCGCATCAACCGGACTGCAACAAGGAGGGCATATGAGCCAACCCGTTTACATACTCGGTGGATCACAGACAGACTTTTCCAGGACCTGGTCGCGCAACGGCCAGGACATCTCCGACATGGTGCGCGAGGCGACCATCAGTACGCTGTCGGCC
>CANIIN010000418.1 GCA_947467405.1 Betaproteobacteria bacterium
AGTCGCGCAGCGACCGGGACCGTCGGGGCGTGCTTTCTTTGGGTACTTTCTTTGCACGAGGAAAGAAAGTACCTCGCCGACAGGCGAAACCTGTCGAAACCAAAAAGAGAGAGATTCAAAGACACTGGATTCCCGCCTTCGCGGGAATGACGGAGGAATGACAATGCTTGTAGATGCCCTATCCACAGGCATCTACAACCCAACCCCATCAGGCCTCGTACTGCATTGCCATCGCCCCAATCCGCCACGGCTTGAACAGCATGTTCAACTCTTCGTGGATCGGACCGGCGATGTAACGATTCCAGTCCTCTGCCGATTTGAAATCGCACAGCAGCGCAAACGCGGCTTGCGTCACGGTGTAGTGCTGGTTGTGCCCGGCGTCGCGTTCCAGCTGATAGCGCAGGACGTTGGGTTCCTTCGCCAGGAACTCGCGCCCCCTTTGCAGCAAGTCGTCGATCGGCGCGCCTTCCTTCATGGTGACCAGTGCAACGAGCTTGAACATGGCTATCCCCGGTGGTTGATGGCAGTGCAGGCCAGACTATACGGCGTGAGCAGCGAACTCAAGCCGGGAGAGTCCGCAAAAAAAGACCGGCCCAAAACTCCGGGCCGGCCCAGCTCGCTACCGGTCGAACACCGCCCGAACTTGCCGGGCGGCACATTCGAATTACATAGCGATCACACCCAAATCACATCGCCCTTCCCGCCGCGCGATACATCTCGGCCGCCGGCGCGACACGTCCGTGCAGCGGCAGCACCTTGTCCACTGCGAGCTTCAGGCGATCGACGTTCTCGATCAGGTTGACCGCAGCGGGCGCGGGGTTCGTTGCGACCGGCGCGTTGGGGGCGCCCGGCGTGAAGGCGTCGGCTTCGATGAGCAGCTTCTCCTTGGGCAGGTAGGCCATGAGGAAGGTCTCGGTGTGCACATTGCCGGCGATGTGGTGCAGTTCAATCGTGCGGCTGCCGTCGGTGAGCACCATCTTGTCCTTCACGCCCACCACCCTGGCCTTCTTGCCGGACTTGGCGAAACGATCCGGGTTGAGCTTGTTGGGATTGGCCAGCACCTTCTCGAAGTACGGCTTGTTCAACTGCTGCGTGACCACCGTTGCGCCGGCCGCCGCCAGCGTGCGCAGGCCGCCGGAATGGTCGAAGTGCGTATGCGAATTGACCACGAAGCGGATCGGCTTGTTCGGCACCAGTTTCTTCACCTCGTCGATGACCACGCCGGAGCGTCCGTCATACAGAGGCGCCTCCACCAGCACCACGTGGTCCTTCATTTCGATGGCCACGCTGTTATGCGAACCGCCGGCCAGGAACCACACGCCGTCGGCCACCTTCTCTGCAGCGATGCGCTCGACGGCGTTCTTGACCGCATCGGGCACCGGCAAATCGACGGCCGGATTCACTTCCACAGCCTTCACAGCCAGGTCCAGCACCGGGTAGCCGCCCTGGCTTTGCAGGATGCGCGTGGGGAACTTCACGCCGTTGTAGTCGCGGTACACCGCGTAGGCCGTCGCCACCGCCATGTCGCCCAGCACCGGGTTGGGCAGGATCGACTCGACGCGCTCCAGCAGGTAGTCGTCATTGAAGTACGCCTTTACCGCAAACTCCCCCGGCCCCGAGAACGTGAGCGTGCCCAGGGAGCGTCCGCCGAGCGTGGTCCAGTCGAGCCTGGCCTTCTGGCGCGCGGCGGCCTTGAGGATGCCGTGCGGCGTGATGGTCAGGTCATGCGTTCGGTCGTTGATCGCCAGCAACGCGGCCGCCGGATTGGCGCCCGCCATGTTCCAGGCGTGGCCGGCGCTGAACACCTGCGTCACGCTCTGCTCGCCGGACGGCGGCAGCGCGCCGCCGCCATTGGGCTCGCCGCGACTGCGCTTGATATCGTCGCGGAAAGAACCGGTGTCGTAATTGATGGCACGGACGTACTCGGGGTAGTTCACCTTCGGCCAGCGCGTACCGGGCGTATAGGCCTGGCCGAACGAGGTGCCGGTGCCGGCCGCGGTGATGCGCAGCGACTTGAGTTCGGTGCCGCCCATGGCGGCCGTGGCGCGCTTCAGAAAGGCCGTGGCGTCGTAATCGTCGGCCAGTGCCGTGCCGGCCACCCCCGGCAGCATGACGGCCACCGCTGCCGCGCTCAGCACGCGACGGCGCAACCGCTTCAAGCTCTCATTGAAACCTTTTGAAATCAACATGAATCACTCCCCCAAGAATGTTGTCCGAATTAATGGGCAAACAGACCGGGGAAAGAAATTATTCCGTATTGCTATCCCGCTTTTCCCGCTGATCTGTCCCGATTCGTTCAGCAATGCCTCGGGAGTCCAATCCGCTCAAGGCGCTCGTCGCGCCGGGGCCTGCCAGATAACGGTGAGCGCTTCGGCGGTCGCTGCCGCGCCCAGCCCGGCGGCCGGCAGCCCGTACAGGTCGAGCAGCGTGCGCAGGACGCCATAGTGATCGGTGCGCCGGTCGTAGCGGCCGGGCTTGACCATCGGCCCGGCGAAGATCGTGGCGATGCGATTGCCTTCCGAACCGTCGTCTTCATCGAAGGTCAGGATGAGCAGGCTGTTGTTCTTCATCGCCCATTGCACATAGCGCTCGATGTTGTCCTTCAGCCAGATGTCGGCTCGCGAGATGTTCCACGGCGGGATGCCGTCGTGCATGTTGTTGTCGTCATTCGGCACCACGATGGACAACGTCGGCAGCTTCGACAGATCGGATGGAAAGCTTGTGAACGGCAGGTTGGACGACGCCGGGATGTTGACGCCCTGCCAGTTCACCGCCGGATTGTGCTTGCGCCGGTACTTGCCCGCCTCGCAACCCGTGAACCCCGGCGAAGGCATGGACTCCGAATAGATGGCAAAGCCGAACCCCGCGTGCAGCAGCAGGCTGCCAAGGTTGTCGCCGGACAGCGTGACCGGACAGGTATTGTCTTTCACGCCGTGCAGAGAACCGGAAAACAGCGCCAGGTAATTGGGCTGGCTGGGGTGCGTGATCGCGAACGACTGCGTGAGCAGCGCGCCACGAGCTGCCAGCGAATCGATGTAGGGGGCATTGCCGCTGCCGATGATGCGCTTGAAGGCGCGGTTCTCCTCGATGACGATGACCACCTTATCGGGCCGCGGCAGCACGGCACGCCCTGAAGGGGAGTCGGCTGCGAGCGCGCTGGCACAGGCCAGCAAGGAACTGGCGCCGCCGAGCAGCGCCAGAATGCCTTTTACCAACATGCTCATTACCGGGGGAGCTTTCACGGGAAACACCTTTCCTGCCGAACGGCGCACCAGGCGCGGCACGTTCACGACGGCATTATGTCAGGCAGTTGCACTCCAATGC
>CANIIN010000419.1 GCA_947467405.1 Betaproteobacteria bacterium
GTCGAATTCCGCCCTCAATACCCCACGTGATTCACGGAGAAACTCCTTGCTGAGGGGGCTTGCATGGTTTGCTGTAACCAATTTGGACCTGACTCCCAAGCATTCACGACAAACGACATTAGAGTGTAGGAGGGTTGGGCATGCCGGGAGAGGTAGTCAGAACCTCAAATCCGTCGGCAGTCACCAGAACCGTGTGCTCCCATTGCGCGGAAAGGCTATGATCCTTTGTCACAATGGTCCACCCATCCGCCAGTTCCCTGATGGCAGCCTTTCCCGCGTTGATCATTGGCTCTATGGTAAAGATCATTCCCGGTTGAAGAATTGCGCCGCTACCTCTCTGGCCATAATGCAGAACCTGTGGATCCTCATGGAAATTTCGCCCAATCCCGTGGCCACAGAACTCTTTGACGACGCTGAAGCCGGACGACTCGGCATGCTGCTGAATGGCTGCGCCAATATCGCCAAGCGTTGAATTCGGCCTCACCGTGCGTATGCCTTTCCACATGCATTCATAGGTGATTTCGCATAGACGGCGTGCTTGAATTGACGGCTCGCCCACGCAGAACATGCGACTGGTATCGCCGTGAAAACCATCCTTGATGATGGTAATGTCGATATTCAGGATATCGCCGCCTTTCAGTACGCGATCCCCCGGTATTCCATGGCAAACCTGATGGTTGATCGAGGTGCAGATCGATTTCGGATACGGCTTGTAGCCCGGCGGGGCATAATTCAGAGGTGCCGGAATAACCTTCTGCACGTCGACCATGTACTCATGGCACATCCTGTCGAGTTCACCTGTAGTGCACCCTGCTGTCACGTGAGGCGCGATGAAGTCGAGAACCTCTGCTGCAAGGTGACCCGCGACTTTCATGCGGTCTATTTCGTCCTGTGTCTTGATTGCGATGGCCATATTCTTGAATGTTAGGAGATATTCGGGCGGTGGTTCGTGGAAAATGAGCGCCTCCCCATGCGCAATCGGACATTTTCAGGAGACTCGTTGAGGAGACTCTCCTGATATGGTAATTGACTGTTTGGTAACGGAAACTTGCACATTCCTAGCTAAGGATGGTAACATGCTGGGCTTGGTTATTGGTCCTTCCAGTGCACGAAAGTGCGTACTAGATCGGGTCTGTGTAGCCAAAATTTTCATCGCTCCCTATTTCAGGGTGTCCACTTCTCGAAAGAGAAGGGGATTATTGAGTGGAGCGGTGCTGATCACTTTTAACCCTTGGGGAATTCAATGTCGACCACAATGCGTCAAATGCTGGAAGCGGGCGTGCACTTTGGGCACCAGACCCGTTATTGGAACCCGAAAATGGCACAGTACATTTTCGGCCACCGCAACAAAATTCATATCATCAACCTGGAAAAGACGTTGGTGATGTATCAGGACGCGATGAAGTTCGTGCGTCAAGTATCTGCGAACAAGGGCACCATCCTTTTCGTTGGAACCAAGCGCCAGGCTCGAGAAATCGTCAAGGAAGAGGCTGAACGTTGCAGTTCCCCATTTGTCGATCATCGCTGGCTTGGCGGAATGCTCACGAACTTCAAGACAGTCAAGTTATCCATCAAGCGCCTGAAGGACATGGAGCAGATGGTAATCGATGGCACACTCGAAAAAATGCCAAAGAAGGAAGCTCTTGGCTACCAGCGGGAACTCGAGAAGCTTCAGCGCAGCCTTGGCGGGATCAAGGGACTGGATGGACTGCCTGACGCAATTTTCATCATCGACGTCGGGTACCAGAAAGGCGCCGTGGCAGAAGCTGGCAAGCTCGGCATTCCCGTTATTGGCGTTGTTGACACCAACCACTCGCCTGATGGAATCACTCATGTGATCCCAGGTAATGATGACTCCAGTCGTGCTATCCGCCTATATGCCCGAGGCGTTGCTGACTCAATCCTTGAGGGACGCAACCAGGTCGTGCAGGAAATCATATCGGAGGGTTCCGACGAGTTCGTGGAAGTCAATGAGTCGGCGGGCGAGGAAGAGTAGGAGTCCAACAGTTGAAATCGGGTTTGCCGGAATCTGCGCTCGTTGATGCTGTGACGGGCTTGGGTTAGGGAAGGTCAATTGAATCTCAGGAAAAAGGGGCGCCAGCCCCTTTTTTTGAATCTGAATTCTTGAAGCAATGGAGCTTTAGATGGTTGAAATTACAGCGAGCATGGTCAAGGAATTGCGCGAGAAGACCGACGCGCCGATGATGGAATGCAAGAAAGCACTTACGGAAGCCGCTGGAGACCTCGCCAAGGCAGAGGAGATACTTCGTATCAAGCTTGGGAATAAGGCCAGCAAAGCTGCAGGACGAATTGCCGCTGAAGGAATCGTCGGCATCTACATCAGCCAGGACCGCAAACTCGGCGCGATAGTAGAAGTCAATTGCGAAACCGATTTCGTCGCAAAAAATGACGATTTCATTGGATTCGCCCAAGCCCTGGCGGAGATTGTTGCAACAGGAAATCCAAGTGACACCGCCGCACTCTCGACATGCAAAATCGGCCAGTTGTCCGTTGAGGACACAAGAAAGGCGCTCGTGGGCAAGATCGGCGAGAACGTGTCGATCCGACGCTTTGTAAGAAACCAGGCAAACGGCACGCTTGCCAATTATGTTCATGGCGGCTCGAAGATAGGGACACTCGTTGATGTGGTCGGTGGTGACGAAGCCCTCGCGCGCGACATCGCGATGCATATTGCAGCTGCAAAGCCCGTAGCCCTATCGAAATCGGACGTTCCTTCGGAACTGATCGACAAGGAGCGGAATATTGCGGCGGCCAAGGCTGCAGAGTCCGGCAAGCCCGCGAATATCGTCGAGAAGATGGTGGACGGCGCCGTTCAAAAGTACCTCAAGGAGGTCACTCTTCTGGGACAACCCTTTGTCAAGGACGACAAGCTGACGATTGAGGCTCTCCTCAAATCCAAATCAGCATCCGTTGCATCATTCGTTCTTTACGTTGTCGGCGAGGGAATTGAGAAGAAGGTCACCGACTTTGCCGCAGAAGTTAAGGCACAGGCTGAGTTATCGACGCGCGTTTGATTTGAACCGAGGTCCAGACAGCAATGACAAGTCCGAAATACAAGCGCATTCTGCTCAAACTCTCCGGCGAAGCCCTGATGGGAGACGACGCGTTTGGGATCAATCGCCAGACTATTGAGCGCATTGTTGACGAGATATCCCAAGTTGTTTCACTTGGGGTCGAGATGGGGGTTGTGATTGGTGGCGGGAACATCTTCCGAGGTGTGGCGCTTGGCTCTGCTGGAATGGATCGCGCAACCGCTGACTATATGGGCATGCTCGCGACCATCATGAATGCGCTGGCA